>CAZQXW010000072.1:0-8382 GCA_964597365.1 uncultured Thermoplasmatales archaeon
TATCAAGAATAATATGAAAATTACAAGTGCGGGATAAAAATATGAGGCAGGGACATATTTTCCAGGGTTAATCAGCATAATTGGAATTGTTCCAAATAAAAGACCGTTAGGGCAAATATCTGTGAACATAAAACCAATTAAAGAAGGAATAATAAAAACCAAAGAGATTAAAACCACATATTTTGCATATCGAAGCATTCTATCTGGTTTGCTTCCATCAAAGCTTTTTAACTTTGGAAACCTCTTTTTAAGATAACGCGCAGATTTTGCAGTTATTCTTTGCAACATACCTAAAGGGCAAGCCCATCCACAAACTGCTCTACCAGATAAAATACCTACACCCCAAAGAATTAAAAGAGGATACATCAAAAGTTGAATACTAACAGAAGCGATATTTTTAGAAGCATTACTAACACTTATTTCAAGAGATCGTATCGGACATGCAGCACTACTCGCAGGACAAGCATGACAATAGAAAAATGGAAAACAAAAACCTGTTTTTATACCTACAATACCAAGATTAGCAGAAATAAAGAAAAGAATTTGAGAAATCCATCTTTTAATTTGAAGTTTCATCTCTATCTCTTTTTCTTATATATTATAATTGCTGCAAAAATTGCTGCAATTAATATAGCTATTTCAAATCCCGGTGAATCATTGTTATCTGACCCACCATTAGTACCATTATCTGTAGATTTTTCAGATAAATCAACATGATAATTATCATCATCTTGTATAGTAGTCCATTCTCCGTTATCGTTTACTATAAATCTGTAAGTAAAATATGTTGCACCATCAAATTTTAATGTTGTAGTTGCACTGTATTCATTCTGATTCGAAGTCTCCGACATAGATATGTTTATCGGCTCTGGGTCACAAATCCCTAGATTTTCATTACATTCTTCTACCCACAAATAAACAGATGCGCCTTCGCTTATATCTGAAATAACACAAGTAATTGTTACATCTGAAAGTTCTGTAGGCTCACTTGGATCTATTGTTATATCACCAGCAGATATTTCTGCGTTTACACTTGAAAAATACAAGCCTAAAATAAGTAAACTTACAATTAATATAATTCCTTTTTTCATATCTCTCTTTTTCTCCCCTTTTAAACAATCTCATCTAATTTATTTTTAATCTCAGAGTATTGTGTATAACCCATAAACTCATAATAAATATTTCCATTTTGATCAATTAATACAAGTTTTGGAATACCTTCCATAGGTCCAAGATATTTCTGCGATATACTGCCATCTGAATCTTTACCAAAATTCCAATCTAAAACTATTCCTAATTGTTCTTTAAATGCATCTATAAAAGATTGAAGATATTCTTCTGTCTCATAAGAATAAACATCAACAGAAATTATTACAACATCAGTATAGTTTTGAGAGATTTGTTTTAAATCAGGCATCATATATACACAAAATTGACAATCAACAGCCATTAAATCAATTAGTATAACATCTCCTAAATAATTAGAGAGCGTGATCGTGTTTCCCTTTAATGTTTTTAAAGAAAAATCAGGTGCATCACCCCAATCTTTAGATGAATTATTATCATTACTATTATTAGTTTCAATACAACCCGTAAGAAAAGACATCAAAATTAAAATGAAAAGAATAAAAACGATGTCTTTTGGTTTCATCTATTTTACCTCTGAAAGAAATATACTTATCGGTGAACTTCAAGTTTTTTCTTAAGCTCTTCTTTTGGATAAGCTCCTACTAATTGGTCGACAAGTTTACCATTTTTAAATATCAACAGCGTAGGAATGCTCATTATATTATGACGTTGGGATGTATTTGGGTTTTCATCAACATTTAATTTTCCAAAGACAATTTTTCCTTGCATTTCTTTTGCAAGCTCATCAATTACTGGGCCTACCATTCTACATGGTCCGCACCATGGAGCCCAACAGTCAACAACTATTGTATCATATTTACCTACGGTATTATCAAAATCAGCATCTGTTACAGTTAGTGGCGCATCTGGCATATTTTCACTCATATTTTTCTTTCCTCCAAACATTAATTCTTCTTTATATTGCTCTAGTTTTCTTTTTCTTATTTCTTCAAGTTCGCTATTCATTTTTACTTCTTAATACTTGTTCTAATATATAACGTTTGTGCATAATTTTTGCACAATCGTTAAATACTAAAAACAAAATACCAAAAAAGAAAGATGAAATTCATACAACCAAATCAAAAAAACATTTGTTGCGATGATATAATACAATGTATCTATGAACTAAACACTTTAGATTTAAAAATATACAACAAGCTAAAAACTAAAAAGGAAACACGCCCACAAACACTTGCAAATCAAATAGGAAAAGAAAGAAGCACGGTATACCGATCGTTACAAAAGCTGACATGTTCAGGGCTTGTAAACAAAAACACAAAAACATTAACAAAAGGAGGTCAGTATTACACGTACAGCATTAAGGACAACAGGGAGATTAAAAAACAAGTAATGAATTGTATAGACAACTGGTATAAAAAAATGAAAAAAACAATCGAGGAGCTATAAAATATTATTGATTATCCTGCAGCCATTTACGAATACGCAGGTAGCCTACAAATTTTTCACCATTCACCCATAAAATAGGTGCAGTTTTTTGTAAATCCTCAAAGACCTCATGAGATTTCGCATTTTTTAACTGATCTTCAGACCAATCTGAAATATTATGCGGTAAAGTAATAATTTCAATATCGCTTCCATCCTCAATCAACTCTTTCGTCTGCATACATTTTATACAGTTTTCCAAAGAAAACAAAATTTTTTCACTCATAAAACTACATAACCTCCCGTTCAAATAATGGGCTAGACCGGAATTGAACCGGTGACCTCCGCCTTGTAAGGGCGACGTCATAACCCCTAGACCACTAGCCCAAATTAAATAACTTAGATAGAAGCCGAATATATTTCTTATTTTAGTAATTTGCTCTCAAAAAAACCTAGAGCCTTTCAAAATCTTCATTTACAGTATCATTTTGATTATCAACGGGTTTCTTCATCGCTTTTTCAAGTTCCATAATTTCCTGTTTCACTATATCCATTATTCCCACTATAGAAACAATACCTAAATCATTCAGATATTTACGACTGCAATTCATAAGCTCTGTGTGTAGATTTGCCTCCAACATGCGATATTCTTTGAGTGTTTTATTTCCATCTTGTTGAAACATATGCAAACTCCTTTCTTAATCATAATAGACAACCCCATTAAAATAGTATCTAAAATTATTAAATCAAAAGTTTGATAGATTAAAAATATATTACTCAAAAGCAATAATGACAGATATTACAGAAACATACAATATACTTACAAAAGAATATAAGAATTTAAACTGGTGGCCAGTTGATAAGAAATATCATAAAAAAAACAAAACAGACCCTCGTTTTGAGATAATAATAGGGTCAATTCTCACACAAAATACAGCATGGTCAAACGTGGAAAAAGCATTAGAAAATCTAAAAGAAAAAAACAAACTTGATATAAATAGCATAATTAAGATAGATATAGAAGAATTAAAAGGTATGATAAGACCCTCGGGTTTTTTCAATCAGAAAGCAGGCAGACTCAAAATAATAAGCAATCATATTGCTGAAAAATATGATAAAGATTTAGATGATTTTTTTAAAAAAGATTTAAAAGATATCCGAGAAGAACTTCTTTCTATAAATGGGATTGGCCCTGAAACCGCAGATTCGATTCTTTTATATGCTGGAGAAAAACCAATTTTTGTAGTAGATGCATACACCAAGAGATTATGTCAAAGACTACCAATAAAAGTAGAACTAGACTATGACAGCATACAAAAACATTTTCAAAAAGAACTTTCGAAAAAATATACTGGAAAAGAACTAGTCAGAATATATAATGAGCTTCATGCACAAATAGTAATTCTTGCAAAAGAATTCTGCAAGAAAAAACCAAACTGTAACAATTGCCCTATTTTTGAAAAATGCAGTAAACTACTTTAAAATCTCTTGTACTTTTTGCCCGACTATTTCTGCAGGAATATCTGGAAGTGATATTAGTTGTGTTGTTCCAAGTTGTCCTTTGCCGGAAGCTTTTATATGTATGAATCCAGCGTTTTCTACTTCTTTTAAATAGTTCCAAAACATAGTATGAGTTCTTGGTTTTTCATTGTACTCTTCACATGTCACGGCATAGGTTTTTTCTGCTTCACCTGTTTTTACATAAGCGGTTTGGTCTTTTTTAAGCCGTTTTGCAACAGAGTAAAGAGTAAGTAGCTGATGTTTATCTAAATTTTTAAGTTTTGTCTCAGTTACAACTGAGTATGTCTCTGCTTTTGCAGCGCGAACATGCTCTGGCATAACCATTTCTTTATGCTGATGATCTGCTGCGGTTCCTGATTTCCAAAGTAGCTCTATTGCAAACCTTGCATCGCCCCATTCCGATGCGATATCTGCAATGAGATCAGCTGAATCATCTTGTACGACACCTGTATGAAAAGCAAGTTCTATCCTCTGGTTTACAATATCATATAATTCATCCCTTGTGTATTTATCAAGCGTTAAAACATTGCTTCGCTTAAATGTGCTAAGTGCTGCTGAGTCAAACAGAGGCATTATATCTTTTTGAGAAATCAAAAGAAGTGAAATTGGTATTTTTTCACGAGAGGACTCATCTGAGAAACGGGTGAGATCATATATCAAATTTGAGCCGCTTTTTTTGAGAAGAGCATCTGCTTCGTCGAGTACTAAAAGCAGTTGTGCATTTCTTTTAATTAGCTGCTTTTTTAGAACCTGCTGCATTTCCTGAACAGAAAAGCCTCTATCTGGAAATCTTGGATCAAAATAGTTAAGAATACCAAGAAGGACCATCGAGTCGGTACTTCTTTTTCTGCAGTTTATATGAATGTATTCAATTGTTTTTCCTTGTTTTCTTGCAATATTTGAAATGGATTTGCAGAATTTCTTTGCAATAAGAGTTTTGCCGGAACCCACAGGTCCTTTGAGGACTGCATTTTGTGATACATTTGAAAGAAGAGGTTTGAACATTTGTGCAAGGAATCTCTGCTGCTCATCTCTATGTATTATTTCTTCAGGAATATAATCAAAATCAAGAGCATCTGGGTTTTTGATAACAGTTGATGATAATAGCTCGTCTTCGATGATGTTTGTCATTTGAAGACCGTAATGTTTTGCTATTGTTAAAACTTTATCTAAAAATTTTATAGTTATAATGTGATTTTTTTGAATAAATCTTATACGTTTGAAATTGTTCTAGGTTTTTATTATGGGGAGTTTTCAAAATAAAAACGAGTCTTTAGAATTTCTAAAAAATCGTTTTAGTGAGTATTATAAATCCAGAGACATTGTTCTTCCTGACAGATTTGGCCGAAGAGAGTATGCCTTTGTTTTTTTTGGCGGAAGAGGCATGATGAGGCATATCGGCTTTGATAAAAAATACAACTTTGATTATTTTGTCAAAAACAAAGTTCCAATGCATGCATACTATTCATCTGCATATTATAAGACTCCTGATGCACCTACAATGCAAGAAAAAGACTGGATGGGCGCAGAGCTTATATTTGATCTTGACTCAGATCATTTGCCTAATGCAGAAAAATATAATTATTCTGAGCAACTTGATTTAGTAAAAGATGAATTTATAAAGCTTGTAAATGATTTTTTAATTAATGATTTTGGCTTTAATAAAAAGTACATCGAGCTTTATTTTAGCGGTGGAAGAGGTTATCATTGCCATGTAAAGGACCCTGCAATTTTATCACTTGATAGCAACGAGAGACGAGAAGTTGTTGATTATATAACCGGCCGTGATCTAAAAGACTCTGTTATGTTTCATGACCAGGCAACTGGTAAAAAAAGCTATGGTGGTAGAACCTTTGCAAGTGGAAAAGCTCTTAAGATGCCAAAGCCGGATGACCCTGGTTGGAAGGGAAGGATAAGCCGAGGAATAATAGATATAATTGAGGAAATAAAAGAAAGCGATAATCCTATTGAAAGACTAAAAGAGTATGGTGTTAAAAAATCTGATGCCGAGAAATTACTTGAAGATTTATCTGAAGAAAGAGTAAAGAGAATAAAAGAAGGAAGGCTCGATCAAACAAAAACAATACGCAAGTTTTTTTTAAATAATGCTCTTAGAAAAACCGCAGTTTCAATTGCTTCAGGTGAGACCGACGAGCCAGTAACTTGTGATATAAAGCGTCTTATAAGACTCCCCGGCTCACTTCACGGAAAAACAGGCCTCAAGGTTGAAAAAATATCTTTTAAAACGCTAGAAGATTTCAATCCTTTAGAAGATGCAGTAGTATTTGATGATGAAGAAGTAACAATAAAGCTTAATCAAGATTTTAATATTGAAATGAAAAATCAGAGTTTTGATCTTAGAGAGGGTGAACAAAAAGTACCAAAGTTTTTAGCAGTATTTTTAATCGGAAGAAGAGTTGCGACTATTTTATAGGTTTTAAAAATTCTAATACTATTTTGTTGAATTCTTCAGACTGCTCGTAGTGAACACCGTGATTTGCGCCTTTCATTTTTACAAGTTTTGAATTCGCAATTTTTTCGTTTAAAAAATCTGAAGATGTATCCGGCAGCAGGCTATCATCCGATCCCGTAAGTACAAGTGTTTCGGATTTGATTTTAGAAAGGTCTTTCAAAGTATTATGTTTATGTACAGCACGTATTTGTTTTACAAAGGTTTCATAGTATCTTGGATTTGATACATACTCCTCAATTAAGTCATTGATTATTTTCTTATTTTCTTGTATAAATTCTTCTGAAAAAACTTGTGTTAAAAAAAATCCCAATATCTTTCTAATAATTTTTAGACGAGGCTTTGCATCAAATATGTTTTCATATTCTCCATCATCTTCGATTAGTCCTTTAAGTCCTTCTTTGAAAATTTGTACAATATTATCCCCAGGTTTTGCAGAGGTAGAACATAAAACCAATTTATCTACAACATCAGGATAACGTATTGCAAGCTTTTGTGCTATCATACCACCCATTGAAGAGCCTAAAACATTTACTTTTTCCAGTTTTAAATGATCAATTATCTTTTTTGCATCTTCTGCCATCAATTTAGTTGAATAAGGACCAATAGAGCCTGTGCTCTCACCCATTCCTCTGTTGTCAAAAACAATCACTTTAAAATACTCTTTAAAAAAAGGAATCTGGAAAATCCAGGTTCTATGATCAGTTCCAAGACCTGAGATTAATAGCAGAGGCTTGCCTTTTCCTACAACATGATAACTGATTTTAGCATTATCTACATCTACAAATGGCATATTTTTAGCCCTCAAAACCGAATAGTTATACTAATATTTAGCTTGAATTGCAAATATATTTAAAAAAATATCCTATACAAAGTACTTGATAAAAAAACATGGATGAAGAAGAAATAAACTACAGATTTCTTAGAAAGATACAGCAACTTGAGAGAAACTCTCCAACATTATCCAGTCTAAAAACTGATTTTTATATAGAACTTTCAGAATATTTAGAAGGTTTGAAACTAAGATCTGAAAAAGAAGAAGATTCGCAGAAAAAAATGCTTTTAAAAGACGAAATACAAAACACAAAAAAAATAGCTACAAACATTTATGAGCAAAGGGAAAAGAAAATACTTCTTGCAGCAGTTTCAAAAGCTCGTGGTGGAAATCCTGACGTAAATAATATGCTTCTGGTCGAAAAAGAGCTTTTTGATTACACTTTTGAACAAATGCAAAAAACACGCAACCAAGTTTTTGAAAGAGATAAATGTATTAAAGAGGAAAAATCAAACGAGAGAAAAATTGATACAAATAAAGAAACAAAAACTGAAGGAAAAAAAGAGGAAAAAACAGCGGATAATACAAATCCTATTTTGCTTGTAAAACAGAATATTCCTGAATTTGTTGGAACAGACGGGAAAAAATACAGTTTGTACAAAAATGATTTGATTTCTACTCCTGTAGATATGGCAAATATGCTATGCAAAAGAGGCGTTGTAGAAAAAGTAGACTTGTACAGTACTCCCAAATGTAAAAATATGCCAAAGAACCAATAACCATCAGAAGTAAAATACCAAAATAAAACCTTAAAAAATCATTATTTTTAATTTCTTTTTTTGCCAATGAGACATTGTCTCTACTTATACCCCTTTCCTCGAATAAAAAACATTGTAAGAATTACATTTTTATTTGACTCATCAACTTCATATACTAACCTGTATTTTCCTAATCGAACTCTATATACAGCCTCTTTTTTAGGCGAAATAAGTTTTATATCCATTTTCGGACGTTTCTTATGAGGATCCATTTTTAATTCATCGATAGCTCTTTGTATTTCTGATAAAATCGTGTTATCTCCGCTTTTAAGTATTTTCTTAACATC
>CAZQXW010000073.1:0-8199 GCA_964597365.1 uncultured Thermoplasmatales archaeon
ATAATTAGGAGACATAATAATTTTAACAAACTATATTAGAAAAAAACATTTGACCAATTATAATCGTTACTGAAAAAACAAAAATTGAAATAGGCATTATCTTTCCAATGGAATACATATACATCGCCTTATCATCCCCATCATCTATGCCATTTGTAAAACGAACAAGTAAGAAAATAAGCTCTATGATATATATTCCTATAACTAGGACGAAATATCCAGATCTTATATTTTCAAGTGTAAAAGAATCAGAGATACTAGAAACTCCTACCGAAGAAACAGATAATTCATTTGTCGAAATTTTTCCAGAAATACCACTTAATATATTTGAAATAAGTTTTGTAATTGAAATGGTAACACCACCTATTAATGGAGCAAAAATTGCAACTGTAGAGCGAAGTGTGGAAGTCAGGGTAAAAAGCATATCTTTTATCTTCTTTTCAACGCTTTGCAGCTCTTTTAAATGATCTGCAATCCTTATAATTGATATACTTACGGCCTTTTGACTTTTCTGAACTCCTTCTACAAAAAGCCTCATTATAGCCTTTATCCTATCTGAATGAACATATTTTAAAGAACCATATTCAGAATTAAACATAGAATCCTTAAGATTCGAATGCATTGCAGTAAGGTTATAACCTGTTTTTCTAAAAATCTCAGCAATTTTTGAGCCCTGCATTGTATCTGCAACATACAAAAAACTTTCCTCAGGGGATTTTTCTTCAGATATTCTTTTACCAAGAATATACAAAGCATCGCTAAATTCTGTTTCAATTTGTTTAATGTCATCTCTGATTATCTTGTAAGGCCTATATACATTGAGGCAATAAGTAGAGGTTGCTACAACAACACCCCAAATAATAAACAAGGTTGCTGGAAGATATGAATTCAGCCCATTTGGATTAATAAGAAAACTTAAGAAAAAATTACTTGAGCCTTCTTTGACAAATAAAGGAAGTGTTAAGAATATAAAACCAGGAAAAGAGATAGCTGATCCAAGAATAATAGATGAGAAAAGTCTTCTTTTTTTGTTGATTTTAGCAATGTTGGGATGCTCTGTAGAAATAGCAGGAGGATTAAATGTTGCAGGTCTTTTAAGCAAAATATTTCGAGTATAAAAAAAGATGAAAGAAGGAAGTATCAAATCATATAATAAAAAAACCTGGAAAATGGTTATTTTCAAACCCACAAGACCTGCCGCCGGAAGCATTGCAACTAGTGCCAATGGAATCATTACTCCGATTGAATAAATTATCATAGTTGGTTGATGAAGACTATTTGCAAATTTATTCATCATCTCACGGGTGCCATCAAGTGCAACATCTAGAGCACGATTGAGTGTAATTATCCGTGATGTCTCGTTTTTTTCTTGAACTGAGCTTCTTATCAAATGAAGCGCTCTTTTGAAATATTCACTCCATTTCCCCCAACTTGTTGCAAAATTAGTAAGAGCATCATCTATTCCATGATATACTCTTATTTCCATATCCCAAAGCATTTTTCTTAAGTCATATGAAAGAGAAGTAGTTGATTCTGATGCAGCAAATTTTACACTATTTTCAAGATTTGGCACAAGTTTGAGATACATTACTAAATAACTTAGAATCTCAGGTATGTCTCCTAATGAATGAATCTTCATATATTTGACATATGTTTTTGGATAATTTGCTAAAAAGTTCATAATAATTATTGGAAAAAAAATCGTAACTGTAATCATTAGAATAATAGTAAATATATCTATATTAGATAGATCACAGCTATAAGTTAAAATTACTATTAAATCAAAGAATAATACAATAACAAAAGAAATAAAAGCACCCATATATGAGAGTAATAATATATCATAAGGCGCTATGTTAAGCCCTGAAAAATTAAGATTTTTGATATAATCATCTGAAAAATATTTATTGAGCTTTTCTCTTGTTTTATCGTTATATCTTGAAATCCATGAAAAGTTATCTCTTGCAACTTTTGCATATTTTTCAAACCAATGTAATTCTTGCTTCATTGTTTGTTCCCGATGTATCTTTCAAACCATTCTAACCATCTATTCCATACTCTGTTGTAATTTACTTCTTCATCCTGTTTTTTGCTTTCTTCAATAAACATCCAAAAAGCATTGTTTGCATCCCTGTTTGCCTCTGCTTCTAAAAGCTCCGGTCTATCACTACTGTGTTTTACAATTGTTTTTTTAATATTTGTTCTTAGTCTGATATTCTGAAGTGCTTTTTCAACTGAAATACCCCATTTTTTTGATATATTTTCAATTACTTGAGACTGCCCCATATCAAGTAAATCAGTTGCTAAAAGCATATCTTGGTATGTATCATATTTCATTATATCCTGGAAAACTTTATCAGAAGAAGGCTCTTTTGTCCAGCCCGTTTTTGTAATCTCAGATATTTGAACAACTCTTCTCTTACGCTCTACTCCGCCTTCTGAGCGTATTGGCGCTGCAATTATTACTGCGTCAACTGCTTTAAAACTAGTACAAGGGATTCCTATGTCAAATACTACTCTTTCGTATACATCACGTGTAGTTGAACCATGAATAGTGCCCATAATTAAATTCCCTGCAGCGCCAACTCTCATCGCTTCAAATAGTACTTTTGCTTCTACTCCTCTTACCTCCCCAAGTATTAAAACTGATTCACCTAGCCTTAGTGCAGTTCTTAATGCATCTGTTGGTGTGACTTCATTGGAGGTTACACCTGAGGATATTGATTTTGTGATAAGGGATTGTATTTTGTAGTTATATTTTTGAAGAATTTCAACAGATATTTCGGGTGTATCCTCGATTGTAAGTATCCTGAAACGTTGCGGTATTTCAAGGATTAATGCTCCAAGCAGAGAAGTTTTTCCAGCGCCTCGGCTACCTGCAACAAGAATGGATGCCTGACCGTCTACCAAAAAACTCAAAAAAGCAGCCGCCTCAGCAGAAATCATTTTATTTGCTACAAAATGTGAGAGAGTCCAAGGGTTATTGCGGCGTCTTCTAAGTGCAAAAGCAATACCTTTTGGAGTCAAGGGTTTAGAGATTGCTGCAACACGAGTATTATAGCTTTCCAAATCCATATCAAGTACGGGTGCGGCCTCTGAAAAAGCTCTTCCTGAAAGTGTTCTAAATCGTGATGCAAGAGATTCTATATCTGCGTTGGAAAGATAAATATTTGAGGTATATTCTTCTCCGTCTAATACTATATGAAGTGAATTATTAATAACAGGTGCATTTACATATATGTCTTGTATTCTTTTGTCATTCAGAAGATCTTCAAGTATCCCAAAACCTGCAGTATATCTTGAGAAAATATCGGAGAGATATTCTATTCTTGATGCAGAAATAGACAAATTCATTTCTTTTGAAAAGTCTGAAATTATAGTTTTTGCCAACCTTTGAAAATATTCGCGAGCTGAATTTGCATCCATAAACGAAGCATCTTTAGGTCTATGCTTAGATAGATGCATTCTAACTTTTTCAAGAAGTCGTAATTCTTCACGTGGGAGAGTGTACTCGGGAGGTACAACAAAATAAAGTTTTTCAGGTCTTGTTTTAAGTGTATATAACGTTATATCCATAGAACGTCTGCCTTTTCTTGCAACTTCATATGACTCAAGAAAAACTGCATCATGCGGGGGCTCAAGTTTTATATAAGAATCGATAAAACTTGGTCTAACATATGGTCTTATAATATTTCTGTAAAATAGATCTGGTGAAAAATCTTTGAGATGTATGTATTTTGAAAGATTTGATTTTGATATTGCTTCAGATATTATTTTTTTATATTTGTCTTCACAGTTTATACAATCAGTATGTTTATTTGTTTTTGAGTTTTGCATTTTTTCCAAATACAAAAAAGAAAGAAGAGGGTCAGTTTGTGATATCTTTATTATTTTATCTAAATTAGCTTGTCTTTGTTGATTACATTTTTTACAATAGTCTTTGTTTTTTTGAGGAAGCTCTATATTTGAGTATATATCTAATGAATCTATAAAATCTGATAATTTTTTAAGAATTGCTAATTCGTTATATTGAAACACTTTTACAAAAACATGATTTAAAACAAGTCTGTTTACATTATGTTCATTTTGCAGAATTTTTAGAATGTTTTTTCTACAGTTTTTGTCAAAAATTGTGGAATTACCTTCATTGCAATTTCTGCAATTTATACTAATTGTTTTACTTGCTGATCTTTTAAGGGACTTATATTCACATACCATTTTTATTGATACATCCTAGAGTTTGATGCTTACAATTTTTTATAACAGTTATGTGATAAAATGAAACAATAAAGCACGTTTTTTAGCATTATACAAACATAAGTTTTTTTTATAAACACTCAACTTTTTAAGAAAAATTTAAGGAGAATATCCAATGAATGATCTGATGGAAGATGGCCTTACAGAAAAAAATTATGTGCTTGGAAGAAAGGATAAATGTACTAATGCTGCATTAAACATTGGAAGATACTATGCACTTGATTCATCTCTTGGTTCAAATGTATATGTAGATATTTTAAGGCCTCATATAGTTTTAATTTGTGGTAAGAGAGGATACGGTAAATCATATACAATAGGGGTTTTTATCGAGGAAATAAGCCTTCTTGAAAAAAGGATAAAAGAAAATCTGGGTGTAGTTGTATTTGATACTCTTGGTATTTACTGGACTACAAGATTTGCAAATAAAGAAGAAGCTAAAAATCTTCAAAGATGGAACAGAAGACCAGAAGGATTTGATATTTCTCTTTTTGTTCCCAAAAAATATGTAAATCAATACAAAGAAAACAAAATAGATGCAGTATCCTATTCAATACCTGTATCTGAATTATCTGCTTTTCATTGGTGTCAACTTTTTGGTGTCAAAGAGACTTCACCTTTAGGCATTGCAATTACTCATGCTGTGATAAAAACAAAAAAAGAAAAAGAATATTTTTCCATTTCTGATTTATTAAACTGTATTAAAAATGACAGCAGATATGATGAAAACACAAAAAATGCTGCTGAAAACTTTTTTGCATCTGCAGAATCATGGGGGATATTTGATAGAAAAGGAATTAAGATCTCAGATTTTGTTAAAAGAGGCGTTATATCAATTCTTGACATAAGCAATCTTACCCATTCTGCTTTAAAGGATATCGTAACATCTGTTATAGGTAAGAAAATATTTGAAGAACGCATAAAAGAGCGCAAGATACATGAACAAAAAAAGATGGGATTGAACATAAAAGAAAATGGAATTCCCATGGTTTGGTTGGCAATAGATGAGGCTCAACTTTTTTTACCAAATGATAACCAAACTCTTGGAAAAGAAGTATTTATCAAGGAATGGATGAGACAGGGCCGTCAACCTGGTCTTTCTCTTGTTATGGCTACACAAAGACCCAGCGCTCTTGACTCGGAGGTTTTGTCACATGCAGATATCATTATTTGTCATCGTCTAACTTCACAAGAAGACATTGATGCGCTCAGCCGAATTCGTCCTACTTATATGTATAGCAGTATAGAAGAATCGATTAAAAAAGTGGGTGATGAACGTGGTGTTGCACTCATCGTCGATGATACATCTGAATCATCTCATATAATTAAAATCCGGCCTCGTATTAGTTGGCATGGTGGTGCTGATTCTCTTGTAATTGAGCCTGAATGAATTATGAAAAAAATTAATTGTTATGCCGCAGAAATGATTCCTGTAAGACTCATAATGAGCATTGCTATTGTTTCTGCGATAATCTTGATGACTTTTTTTGGTTTTTTGAATTTAAAAATATTTCTTTCTGAAAATCAAATCCGGAGTGACTGCAAAGAGTTGGAATCAAAACTTTATACTCTAATTGAAAGTGGTGTAGCAAGAGATGTGGATGAAACAGGTGCAGGTGGTGGTACAAAAAGAATTCATACTTTTAATCTTCCTGAAAACATAGTTTTTTTGTCTTTCGGATGTGATCCTGATGAAAATAATGATGGTATTTTACAAACAGGACTTACAGAAGAGGGGGCTGTAATTTATTATAAGGTTTCAGGTGGCAGTAAACATGTTATTTGGCTTGATAAGGATTTTAGGTTTAGAGAAGGAAAATTTGAAAATAATAAATGGATTATAAACGGTGTTGGGGAGGGACTAATAATAGATAATTCTGGAGAGTTAGTTTTAAACTTTGAACTTGTTGAAAAAAATCTTAGAAAATATATTTTAATTCATTCAAATGATGCAATTGAAAGCTAATCAAGCACTTTATTTCAGTTATTTTTTCTTCTTTTTAACTGTTAAAGTTATCTCGATAGATGATACATTAGAAGTTCTGCCTTCTTCTTCGTTTGTAAGGCTCTCTGTACCAATTTGTATATCTTTTAATTCAGCATCTTTGATAAACCTGTTTCTGGAAATCTCTGCAGTATCAACTGCTCTGCTTATAGCTCTGCCTCTTGCTTTAATAATAACTTCATCTGAGCCACCTGTGTTGAATTGGGTTACTACTGCAAGTACATAACTCATGGGTGGTTTGTTTCCAACGTATATTACATTTTCATCTTTTTTTCTTTCAGTCATAAATAGTTCACCGCCTCATATGGCTAACTAGATTTTTTTTTTACACAATCCAATTAGAGTACTCTGTCTTAGTATATAAATGCTCTATAGAAAAAACGATCAAAAATTCTAATGTTTAGCAAGTGCACTAAGTGTTTTTCTATGGCCATTAGCAATTTTTATTATTTCTCGAAATTCTTCATCTGCAATTTTTTCTTTGTTTTTTCTGAAATTTTATCTTCTGAACTCTTTGATTTTGCCATTTTTAATTCACTCTTCTATCTCATTTAATGAGTAGTAATTTTCCCTAATATCGATCATTAATTTTACATTATCTGTTGAATCAGTTATATTATTTTTTTCTTCATTTCTAATAACAACCTTTTTTGTAGTTAGAAAAGATTTATTTTATTTCCACTTTCAAAAGCATGAATTCGTGTTAATTCATAAAGCATCAATGGCAGTTTTTTCATAAAGATTACTCTTTTTATTTTTTTACTTTTTCAACTGCTTTTTTAACGTATGCTATATTAATTGTCTTTGTCTCATCATGTTTACTTTTTCTAAATGTCTCAATTGCAATTGTATTATAATATTGAATTTCTTCAACTGTAGGATAAACTAATAAATCCATTAAGTCTAGAATTACAAGATGAGCTTTAATTTTTATCTTATAAATATTTATGTAAGGTAAGGAATTTGAACCTTATTTCTTCGGTGCATTCTAAAATCTATAGTTATTTTTCAAAACTTGTATTTACATAAAATAAAGACGTTTTTGAATTAAAAATTAGTTAAATATTTAAACTTTAAGAATTAAAATTTATCATATAATGAATACGATTTGTAAGATTGAAGTGATAAAAGATGGTAAAGATTTTGCTGCTAGAGCATATCTAGATGATACTATAAAGGAATACAGACATCCTGTATTTGAAGAAGTACTTACAGAAATGGCTATTGATCTGCAGGATACATTGGAAGAAAAAGAATAAAATTATTATTTTTTTTGTCATGATTAATATAAAGAAGATTGGTAAAAGTATAGTCAAATCAAAGAGACTGAATATTATAATAAATTATAGTAGAAAATACAAAGTAAAAATTAAATCATTTTTAATTGCAGTAATTGGTTTTGTACTTTCTCCTCTTTCATGGTGGAATGATTTATTTGTAAACATTCCTCTTGCTTATTTATTTGCTTTACCTTTTGGATTTGTTTCTGAAAATTATTTTTTACCAGCAATGGTTGTAGGTTATTGGATTACAAATATTGTTGGTTTTATATTGCTTCATTATGGATTGATTGGAATGATTAAAAAAGAAGAAAAGAAGTATTCAAGAAAACAGCTAATCAAAGATCTTTTAATCTCTGTTGTATATACAATTATTGTTGTTTTATTAGTAAGACTTGATATAATACGCCTTCCAAGTCAATATTTTTAAAGTTTTTTTACACTAGCTTTACTCCAACATAATAAAAGATAGATAAAACAATTATGCCTCTAGTAATACCTGCTCCAATATTTATTAATACAAATTTTGTAGAGGTCAAAGAGGTTTTTTCTTCTGTTGGGTTCAAAAGTGAAAAAAGATATAGGGATATTGTATCAATCATTAGGGGAATACTCATTATTATAAATAATCCATAGTTCCCATATTTTTTTACAAAGTTT
>CAZQXW010000074.1:0-1609 GCA_964597365.1 uncultured Thermoplasmatales archaeon
CTGTTGCTTCTGCATATGTTTTAACATTTAGAACAATTGTTGGTGTTTTTAACATGTTTTTTCACCACACACCTTAATTGTGTTATGGTAATCGATGGTCTTTAATATATTCTTCTATATTTCCCTTTTTGATTTATAATGGATGTATTACCTCAATCAAGTTTATTTCTAGGAGTAATCCCTGCTCTAATTATGCTTTACATTACAATAAAAGACTATGAGTCCTTTTACAAAGACAAAGTAATGTTTCTTACTTTTGTTGCAGGAATTGTAATGGGTTTTATTGCAGCATTTGTTCAATCACTTACTGTTGCAATTGTTTTAATTTATGTTGTTTTACTTGCTTTTTTCAATCAAATGTTTAAGACAATTGTTTTAAACATAGGTAGATTACAGCAGAATAAGGAGACTCCCATTTATGGGCTTTCTCTTGGCCTTGGTTTTGGTTCTTCTTTTACTCCATTTATGATAATTGCATTAAGCGCTATTTCAATAAATAATTTTTATGTTCTGCTAACGGTTGGAATAGGGTCTTTTGGAATAATATTGTTTCACGGAGCAACTGGCTCGTTTATTGGTTATGGTATTTTTAAATCAAAACTTATAAAACATCTTTTAATTGCAATTCTTCTTGAACTTCCTTTTGAAATTTTAATAGGTCTTATGATAATATATTCAAGGCCTAATGACATAACTGTTCAAGCAGGCTTTGCATCTGCCGCAGTTTTATACGGCTTGATTATTTATTTATATGTATACAAAAAGGTTTTACCAAATTTATTAACTCAAGCTGAAAAAAGGAAAAGAGCAAAGGGAAAAACAAAGAGCTAGATAATAATGGAAAATGAAATACCTCAAATAATAGATTTTGAAAGCGAATCGGGTAATACTGCAAAGCATAGTTCTTTTCCACTTATAGCAGGAATCCTATTGATAATCGCATGTATCATATCGATTACTTTTTGGGCCCCAGTTATGTTTATAGATACATCTTTGCTTGAAAACGTCTCAAATCTTTCACAGATTCAAGAGATAGATCCTTCTTTTACAATCCAAGATTTAAAATCATTCATGTCTGCATGTGCTCTGATTGGAATCGTACTATCTGTGTTTCCCTTACTTGGAGGAATTCTTTCTATTAGTAAAAAACTATGGGGTATTGCACTTGCCAGCTCTATAATAGGTCTATTTACAGTGTTTGGTAGTATACCTTCTCTTATTGCAATGATATTGTTGATAATTTCAAGACAAAATTTTAAATAAAAAAATTTAGAAACATTTTTCAAATTTTTTTCCACAGTATGGACAAATATTTGCATCAAAAGGAATTTGTCTTCCGCAAGCAGGGCACATTCTGCGAGGTACATTATTTTTGCCAAAATCATTTCTTACAACAAGGTATGCTATTATTCCAATTAGACCTCCAAAAAATATAATGAGTCCCCATAAAAGGCCATTTTGCCCTCTTTTCTTTGCATCTTTGTAGCCCCAATATGCAACCGCTATCCATACACATAGCATAATTATATAGAATAGAATAATTAACAATGGAGCCCACATAAAAGATTCATAGCCTGAAGAATAGCTTGATTGGTAAGCCATTGTGTTA
>CAZQXW010000074.1:1709-7569 GCA_964597365.1 uncultured Thermoplasmatales archaeon
TGTGTTAAAAGGTCAAAATGAAGTTTTTGAATCATTTCTTACATTATTTCCACAATACGCACATACTACCGAGTCTGCTGGTACTAATCTTCCACATTGCATGCATCTTTTTTGATTAATCGAAATATTAGGTCTTTTAGTTCTTTTCAATTCTCCTGTCGCAATCCTGTTATAAGGAATATACACAGCGTATATCAGTAATAAACTGCCTATTACTGAAAAAATCCCTAGTCTTGAAGTACTTGCTAACAAAGCAGATTGATTGTAGCTGCCGAGAGTCAAAATTGAATCAAAAGCTTCATTTAGCAATCCCATAGAATAAATTGCAATAATTGATGAGGAGACAAGTGATGCTACAAAAGCCGAATATAAAATAACCCTTCCCCTCTCGTCTTCTAGCTCGTGTAATAAAAACAAATACGCAAGTCCAGCAAAAACAGCACTTACTATTGTGCTAATGCCTGTTAAATTTATGATTTCTCCTGTTTCACCACTCAGCACTGAGCTAAGTCCTATAAATGTTATAACGAAGGTTATTACAGTAGCACTTATTATGCCTACTACATATAAAATAAGTGCATATATTACATTTTTACTATGTTTTTCTCCATAATCTTGCCTGCCCATAATCATTAGAATTGCTCCAATTAGCATTATTAACCCACCAATTCCAGCAACACCTGCAACAGCTAAATAGAGAAAATTAAATGCATTAAATCCTGTTGTAAAACTAAGTAAAAACAAAAAAATATTTGATATAGTTCCTATTATTAGACCTGCTAAAAGTAATAATAAACCTGTCTTAGTATGATCTTCCATTTATATCCTACCATCCTAAATTTTATAAAATGAGAATTAACATTTTAGTACTAATAATTAACTTAATAAAAAAAAGAGTTTTAGAGAAAAGAAAATTTCTTTTCTCATATTTTTTCATCTATTTTTTGAAGTCGTTTCCACAATATGGACAGACTTGAGCATCTACAGGTATTTGTCGTCCACAACTTGGACATCGTCTGTCTGCACCAGTGGGATTTTGTCCAGGTTCTCCACCTATTGGTGGACGTACAACAAGCCATATAATTAATCCAAGTGGGAATGTGAACCATGTTATTATAAGCCATAGTGCTCCACTTTTACCACGTTTTTCTGCATCTTTGTATACCCATATAGCTATCAATAAACCAATTACAATAAGTATAATTGGTAAAATGCACATAGCGCCAGATAAGCACATTAAACCGCCTAAAAGTCCTTCATCTGCTCCTGTTTCGTCCCAGTCCCACTCGTAGTCTTCAGTTGCAGCTGCTCCAGTTGATATTGCTATAGACAATACAACACATGCCAAAGCAATTAATAGAAATTTTTTGCTAATATTCATATCTCTACCCTCACAGCCTAATTATTATTCCTTCTTAATTAGTTTTTGTTTTTATTAAATTATAGATTCCACCTAATTCATCTATAATAATTCCCACTGCAATACCACAAACAACACCTGTTAAAAGCCCTGTTATTACTCGTGTTAAATTAGAACTTTCCCAGAAATTTAAAAGCTGTCCGAAACCATCGATTCCTATAGGTATTAAACCTACCAAGATAATAATTAAGAATCTCGAATCTAAAGGTATTTTATAAAAAAACATAAAGCCCAGGCCAATTGTAATACCAATCCAAATGGCCGTACATCTAGCACAAAAAGGCATCTGGTTTTCATTTATGAAAAAAGATCTATCTGCCTTTTGATGGCATAAGCTGTCCCCACAGTTGTATATCGGCCCACCGGGGATGCCCATATCATCAAACTTTCCTGAATTATCTGATACTCCGACTAAACCATCTAGGTCCGTTATACTGCCAGATGGTAGAGCTATGGGTGCTAAAAACTGTATCAAAGTCCATATCAAAAAAAATAAAAATGCTATGGTAAGTGGAATTGTTTTTTTAGAAAGTTTTTCCCGTTTCTCCATTTTCAAACTCATCTCTTGAAAGTATAATTAAAAAGAAAACAATTATGCTAAGAATCGATCCTATAAAGAAAAAACCAAACGAAAAAATGGCAATGAATGATCCTATAACTGCTAAGTCAAAATGTTGGCGTTTCATACAAGCAATCATAGCTATTAATGCAAAAACCGAGAAAATTATAAGAATCATTGAGCAACCTAATGTCTCATAATCCTTTGTTTGAGTATCTCCTGAACCCGATTGCATTATAACCGTTGATTCCGTGGTTATAAATGGAAGTATTAGAATTTCTATCTCTTGGTTTTGATAACCGCTTCCATTAACCTTAATTGTTTGGATTCCAAGGTCTAATTCACTCCTGCTGTATATTCCTCCACCTTCATGCCCTATATTCTTTCCGTTTAATGTTATAATCATATTGTCTAAAGAATTGTTGTTTTCATCGTTTACTTCAAGTTGAAGCTTTCCAGTCAAACCGATGCCTGATGCTGCCTGTAAATCAGTTTCGATAAATGTTTCTGAAAAAACAGCTGTAGTAATTCCAAGTGAGAAAACAATTATTAGAAGAACCATTGCAATAAATGGTTTTTTTGTCTTAGGCTTAATTGATGATAAAACAGTTTTTCGTGGCTCACCGTACTCTTCCCAGGAGCATTCATTTTTTCCATTATTTTTGCAACCTGGTTTAATATTAAATTCATATTTACAGTTTGGACAAGCAACTTTATGTTTCTTTTCGTCTTTTGGTAAATCTATTACAAAACCTTCTTTGCAGTTTGGGCAAACAGTTTTTCCCTTCATCTTAGATTCACCATAGCCTTGATAGAAATTCAAGGTTAAGTATATTTCTATAATTTATACAAAAGGACGTATCTTAGATTGCACTATATTTAAATAATATAGCTTTATTCTCCTACTCTACTAAGGCGGTATATCTTATGGCAAGATTTCCTGAAGCAGAAGCACGTACACTAAACAAAAAAATATGCATGAGATGCGGTTGTGTCAATGCACCAAAGGCTCTAAGATGCAGAAGGTGCAGATCAAAAGAACTAAGAGTAAAAGCAAAAGAAGGAAGAGGAGTATAATTACTCTTTTTTTGTAAGACCGTCATATTTAATAGCATTTTTTCTTTTTTGATTTGCAGGTTGAGTAGTTTATGCCAGAGACAAAAGTAAAAAAAACAGAAGATTTCAACGAATGGTATAATGAAATAGTAGAGCTAGCAGACCTTTGTGATAAAAGATATCCTATAAAGGGTATGAATGTCTGGAGACCATATGGATGGACTCTTATGAGCCATGTTGACTCCATGATAAGAGATGAAATGCGAAATACAGATCACCAGGAAGTAAACTTTCCGCTTCTTATACCTGAATCTGCTTTTAAAAAAGAAGAAGAACACATTGAAGGATTTGGTGCAGAAGTCTACTGGATAACACATGCAGGTCTAAATAAACTAGAGGAAAAATGGCTACTAAGGCCTACATCAGAGACTGCTATGTATCCAATGTTTTCACTTTGGATACGCTCACATGCTGACTTACCGCTTAAAACTTTTCAGATTGTAAATACCTTTAGATACGAAACTAAACAAACTCGAGCATTTATCAGAGTTCGTGAAATTCATTTCTTTGAAGCACATACATGCCATGTTGATTTTGAAGATGCTGAAAGGCAAATAAAAGAAGACAAAGAAATTGCAAAAAGATTATTCGATAAATTATGTCTTCCATTTATATTCTGCAAACGTCCAGAATGGGATAAATTTGCAGGAGCATTTTATACAATAAGTCTGGATGTTTTGATGCCTTCTATGAGAACACTTCAACTAGGCTCTATTCATCAATACAAAGACAACTTTGCAAAACCATATGAAATATCATATGAGCAAGAAGATGGCACGCATACTAATTGCCATCAAACAACATATGGGATGAGTGAGAGGATTCTTGGAGCTCTTATTGGTGTTCATGGTGATAATAAAGGACTTATAATGCCGCCAGAGGTTGCACCAAAACAAGTGGTAATAATACCAATTATTTTCAAAGGAAAAGAAAAACCTGTGCTAGATGCCTGTAAAAATCTTTATGAAAAACTAAAAAAAGAAGGTTTAAGAGTGCACATTGATGACAGAGAGATTAGCCCGGGTAATAAATACTACGGCTGGGAACTTAAAGGAGTTCCACTACGTGTTGAAATAGGCCCAAGAGACATTGAAAACAAAAAAGTAATGATTGTAAGAAGAGATAGTGCTGAGAAAAAACCAGTTCCACAAGAATCTGCTGTTGATAATATACACAAAGAATTAGATGATATATCTAAGCAATTATACAAAAAAGCAAAAAAGATGCTGGATGAAAATATGCACCGAGTAAGCACCATCGAAGAAGCAAAAGAGCTTTCAGGAATAATTGAGCTTCCATGGTGCGGCGTTGAAGATTGTGCTTTAGAAATAGAAAATATTTTAGATGGAAATACATTAGGGGAACCGATAGATGAAGACAAATGTGATCAAGTTTGCCCTGTTTGCAAAAAACCGGGTAAAACTTGGATGAGATTTGCAAAATCATATTGATGAGGTGAAAAAATATGGGTGGAAAAATAAATAATTTTCTTAGAGAATATGTATTTGGACTAAGTATTATTTTCACAATACTTGGTTTTATACTATTATTTATGAGCGGCAGCTATTATGTATTTGAAGGTTTTGGTCTTGATTTTATTAACAACTTGCAAGATTGGAATTTATATCTATTAATTCTTGGTTTCGTTGTATTTGCATGGTTTGGAGTATACTACCTATATAGTTTTATTACTAACCGTAAATTTGTACTAGAAGAACTTGAAACAAATAAAAGATCAGAATTTTTAAAGAAGCATTCTCAAGTGAAAATCAAAGTCAAACACTTGCCTTCGAAATATCACAAAATGCTTAAAGACAAAGAAAAAGAACTTAAAATCAAATAAGACACTTCAAGAACGAGGTGAGATATAAATTCCTGAATTTTACGTAATTTTAGTTGAACCAAAATACCCTGGAAACATTGGAGCTGTAGCTCGCTCTATGGCAAATTTTGATTTTAAAAACCTCATTCTTGTAAATCCATGTGAACTTGATGATCAATGCTATGCAAGAGCTATGCATGCAGGAAAAATTTTGGATAAAGCAAAGATTTTTTCTTCATTTGAAAAAGCTGTTGAAAATATAGATTTTCTAGCATCAACTTCATCTATCGAGAGCAGTAATGATAAGAGACATCTTAGAAATTCAGAAATCCTTGAAGATTTTTCAAAAAAAATCTTTGAAACAGAAGGTAAAATCGGCCTTGTTTTTGGAAGAGAAGACATTGGTCTTTTAAATGAAGAAATTTCTGCATGTGATGTAATGCTTAAGATTCCTACAAGTGAAAATTACTTGTCTTTGAATTTATCCCATGCAGTTTGCGTTGTTTTGTATTCATTGTATATTACAAAAGCTACAAAAACAGATAGGAGAGTAATCGATAAAGTTGAAAAAGAAAAACTTTACAACTTTTTTTCACAAATGTTAGATGAAATAAATTATCCAGATCATAAAAGAGAAAACACTGAAGTTATGTTTAAACGTTTGATGGGCAGAGCTATTCCTTCTAAGTGGGAATATCATACTCTTATGGGTGTTTTTAGTAAAGCTATTAAAAAAATGAAGAAACAAAAATGATTTTTTTAAATTGTTTCTATTGAAAAAAGAACATTAAATCCTTTCAGAGAAGCATGTACTTTGTCTGCAAACCATACTAGATCTTCGACGGTTACTTCTTCTTCATCCCATTCATATAAAAAATCATAACTGCCTTTAGCGGCTTTGAAACCGAGGTTCATCAATTGGTCTTTTACTTCAGATGGGCTA
>CAZQXW010000075.1:0-7556 GCA_964597365.1 uncultured Thermoplasmatales archaeon
TGCCTCAGTTGATGGTGAGTATGATTCCCAGCTCTTTAAATTTTATATCACTGAACCAGAAGTAAATGTGTCTAAACTAGAGTTTTCATGGGAAGGTTATGGTGAAAACAAATCAGGATATAACACAACATTTTACGCATGGGACTATGATGGAAGCCAGTGGGTACAGCTTGACACATATGATTTTACCTCTTCAACTGACCAGAACCTGACTCATTCTGAAACTATTGATCCAGGTAAGTTTATCAATGACACTGATGGGAAAGTGGTGCTGATGGCGAAGACGGAAAGAGGTTTCCATTGCGGGAATACTGTTTCCTACACCAATGATGACGGCAGCGATACCTACGACACAGTTGAAATCGGTGATCAATGCTGGCTGGCGGAAAATCTAAACATAGACCCATCTGACGCTGATAACTCCAACTGCTCCGGAACAAAATACTGCTACTCTGAAAACTCCATAAACTGCGACACCTACGGAGGGCTTTACAAGTGGGCCGTTGCCATGTGCGGTGCCTCAAGCTCCAGTTCAAGCCCCAGTGGAGTACAGGGCCTATGCCCTGACGGCTGGCACTTTCCTTCTGATGCTGAGTTAGCAACCCTAGAAGACAATGTCTGTGGAGATAGTGGAGACGAAGGCAGTGCCTTAGCCGGCAACGCCATGCTTTGGACTAACGGCAGTTTGGAAAGTGACAACGATTTTGGATGTTCCGGGTTTGACTTGCTGCCAGGCGGCATCGGCCCCGATAATTTCTATAGTTACTGGTCTATCAACGAACGCGCCTACTTGTGGTCGTCCACAGAGGACGATTCCAGCTCTGCTTTTCTACAGAGAGTGCTCTATTACGATGCGGGAGTCATCCGCTTCTATGACTATAAAACCACAGGCCGATCGGTCCGTTGCATCAAGGATTCAAACTCTCCTTATCTATACATATATCAAGACAAGGAATACAATAAAATCTCTGACTTTGTCGGCGGAGCCACATCAAAAGACAAAGAATACCTCGATTTCAAAGACATCACTCGCACAGAAATTGAAAACGGGAAAGTCAAACTAAAAATCACAGAAGAACTAAATGAAACCGCTTATATTGACAATATCTATTTGAGGGTCGATCTATCTGAAATAATTGAACTCTCATCAATAACCGATGCAAATATCTCTCTTTTGAGAGAATCGGATGACAACTATCTTGTTATGGAGATGGGGGCTGAGCATTATCTTGAATTCCCTGCCCCGGATAATTACACCAAACTTGAGTTTGCTGCTGAAGGATATTATGTTGAGCATTATAAGAAATATAAAACTTCCAATCGTGGATCTCAACCACACAATTCTTTGTATACAGATTATGTTGAGTTAAAGGTTGGTTCTAACTCTGCACCAAACATCACAACTCCTACATTTTCACCTGCGACTGCTTATACAGATAATGATATCAGCTGTAACGCAACACCAAATGATGGAGAAAACGACACATTAGCTGTTGAATGGTTCTGGTACAACGGAACTGAGTTGATGCTTAGTGGCAATAAGTCAGGTGTTTCTAATGGAACAAATACAGTCATTTCAATACTGGGCTCTGGAAACACAACCAAGGGGGAAATATGGAACTGCACCATTAGAAGTTTTGATGGATCTGATTATTCTGATTGGGATTCTGCTGAGATAACAATACAAAATAATGCGCCAACATTAGAACTTTTAACCCCAACAAACGCCAACACCTCAATCAGAGACAGAACTCCAGAGTTCACCTGGAACGGAAACGATGACGACGGTGATACTTTGAATTACACTATCTGGGTTGCCAACAACTCTGAATTGACAAATCCAATCATCGACGGTATAGAAACACAGGATGAAAACTACACTTGCACAGTTGCTCTTGATGTCGACACACAATACTTCTGGCGTGTCCAGGTATCAGACGGAGAATCATACACAAACAGCTCCACCTGGAACTTCACAACAGAGAGCTACATAGAAGTCCAGTTCATCAACGAATCCATCAGCTTTGGCTCAATGAATTTGTCTGAAACCAAGAACACAACATCAGACAACCCATATCCGTTTGTTCTGCAGAATATGGGCAATGTGCTTGTAAATGTGACATTCGGTGTGACTGGTGCTTTGTGGGACAGTGCTCTTGCACCATTGGATACAAGTTTCCTGCAGTTCAAGGCAGATGAAAGAACAGAAGCAGGTTCATTTGATTATGCCCAGTCTCAAACTACCTGGATGAACCTTTCCACAGAAAACAAGACTCTGGTCCAGGATCTAAATTATTCTGATGCAAATGATGAGGTTGTGGTTGATATACTGATAAGAGTGCCTGAAGATGAACCCGCTGGGTCAAAATCAACAAACTTTGTAATTGAAATACCTTAGGGATACAGGATAATAATCGCACTTGCGGAGCTTGCTCTGTCCACTGTTTCAGAATGAGAGCAAGCGACCCAAAAATATAATATTCCTAAAAAGACCATAAAATAGAAAATTCTAAGAAAATCAGAAAAAAAAGTTAGAAAAAAAAATTTAGTAGTAAGTCTGTCCTGAGATCTCGTCAGGCTCTTCTTTTCTTCTCAGAAGTGAAAAACCGACAATTATGGCCAAGACCACTAAAACTACTACCAGCACAAAGAATCCAATCTCAAGAGCTCTCTTGACACGGTCCCAGCTCAAAACTGCTGAGTCGCTTTCAACAACCTGTGCTCTTAGTGGAACTTCTTTTAGTACCTCGTCAGCTGATTTTACAGAGACCGAAAACATTTTCTGTCCTTCATCTGCTCCCTGTTTAGCTGTAAGGTATACGTAGACTGTCTGAGTCTCTCCAGCATCCAAAACAACAACATTGCTTGGACTTACCCTGTAGGTTGCCCAGTCTTCTACTCCTTCAACACCCAAAACATATGTTTTTGAGCTTGTGCCTTCGTTTGTCAAAGTTATTGGGTAGACTGATCCGCCCTTTCCTTTAACTAACTCCTGCAAGTCTGTGCTGATTGTAATTACGGTCTTTTCCTCTTCAGCTGGCTCCTCAGAATCTACTTCTTCGGCTGCTGCCACTGATATGGTTCTCTGAGCTGTGACGACTTCATAGCCTTCATCATACTCTACTTCAACCATTACAGTGTAGTCTCCAGCTTCAGCTGTTACCGGAATTCTCATCCAGATCTCTTCAGACAAAACTGAATCGTCTGCTTCGACTTCATCAATATAGTCTGTAGCACTTACACCCAGCTCAGGAACACTTACATGAACCTTTACTGAATCCTCGTCCTTGTCACCGTAATTTTTTACCATTACGCTTGTCAATAGAGATCTTCCTGCAACAACTTCATGTTGAGGACTGAATACAACATCTCTTATCTTTAAAAGATGTCTTGATGGGTCTATTTTCAGATTGTAGTTCTGAAGTATCTCATCACCGTATCTGTCACTTACAATTAATCTCAACTTGTAGTCGTCTTCTTCGACTCTTTCTGGTACTTTCAAGTAGAGCTTCTTAACGTATGTTACGTTTTCTTCCATGTCAAAGACATGTGTAGAATCAGAAAGACTCTCAAAATCATTATACTCATATCCAGAAATAAAGCCTGTCACTTCAACATTGTCAACTTCTTCGTTTGCTGACATCTCAATTCTTACTTCTACCTCGTCGCCTCTCTCAATTTCTAGCCTTGTAGCTGATGATGGAGACAGTTCAGTACCGTCGATTTCTACTTCGTCGACTGAAACAGGCAAAGCCTGTGCTCCTGCAACAAGTGCCAAAAGCAACATTAAAATGCCGCACAATTTCCATTTAGCCTTCATGTTTTTTTACCCCCTTAGTTATTTAAAAATCTAAATCGTTATTAGGTAGTAAATATAACCCATATTTAAATTTTATGGTTTTTTAGTATACCATAGTAAAAAACTTGTGTTATTACTATACCTTAATAACATTTCGACCTTTCTAGTCCTCCATAAACGCATTTATAGAGGTTTTTCACTCCACAATTAGTGGTCTGTGAATAGTTCTTCTTGTCTCGTCACTGCTAATACTGAACCTTACTATGTACTCTCCTGACTGTGCCCATTCAGGTACTCTCAACAACAGTGTTCTGGTGTCTCTTTCGCCTGGTTCAAGATCAAATCTTCTAACTGAACCAGTACTTGCCAGTTCAGGGATGATTGCCCTTATTCTCATGTCATCTATCTCTTTGGTACCGTCACTTGTTGTTGTTATTAGTATCTGCATCAGTTCTCCAGGTCTTGCAGTGTCCTGCATTGTTATTCTTGTTACCCCAATGTCCTGGTAAGGTGTTTCCTGCACTATTATGTCAAACATCTTTGTTACTGTATATTCTCCGTCTGAGACCCTTACTCCAGCCTCAAAAACACCTGTCTGTCGCTCTTCTGTCTGCCACTCTCCATTTAAGTCTAATGGTCCAAGATACTCTATTGTAATCTCGTCTCCATCAGGATCTCTTGCATCTACTTTTACTTCAACCAATTCTCCTTCTATTACTCTGATGTCATCTATGTTTTCTACAATTGGTTCATGGTTTCCTGATTCAAGCACATCTATCTGGAACTCTGTTGTGTCAACTCCACCTTTTCCGTCACTGACCTCTGCTGTAATGGTGTATGTTCCTGAATCTGTGTAGTCTGTTTTCCATTCTCCATTGTTATCCAAAGGTTGTGTGAATGTGAATGTAAGTTCGTCCTGGTCAATATCTGTTGCTGTCGGATCAACATCTACTGTCTCTCCTTCTGTGATTGTAATATCTGATATAGGATCAATTTGTGGTGCATGGTTGCCCCACTCATTTACATTTATTGTTACCTCTTGTGTTGCAATTCCTGAATTATCATCCACTGCTGTGACTTTTACTGTGTATGTTCCGCTGTCTGTAAAGTCAGTCTGCCACTCTCCATTTGAGTTAAGTGGTGCTTCAAAACTGAAAAACACAGGGTCGCCGTCAGGATCTGTTGCACTAGGTTGAATTTTCACCAGCTGACCTTCTGTAACTGTTATGTCTTCAATTGGGTCCAGTACTGGATTGTGGTTTCCTGATTCCTGTACAAAGATTGTGAATGTTTCTACTTCTGTTGCTTCTCCATCTGTTACTGCAACCGATGTTTCGTATTCTCCTGCACTCTGGTAGTGTGTCTGCCACTCTCCATTTGAGTCTAGCGGCTGTCCAAAGGTTACTGTGAGTGGGTCACCGTCAACATCACTTACAACTGGTGATACCTTGACAAGCTCGCCTTCTGTAATTGTAATATCTGATATAGGATTAATTTGTGGTGCATGGTTTCCAAATTCAAGCACTGTTATGTGAACTTGCTGTGAATCCTGTCCTCCCATTCCGTCATTCACTGTAACCTCTACATCATATTCCCCGCTCTGGGAGAAGTTTGTCTGCCACTCTCCATTTGAGTCTAGCGGTTGTGTAAATGTGAATGTGAGTTCGTCCTGGTCAGCATCTGTTGCTGTAGGGTCAATATCAACAAGCTCGCCTTCTGTAACTGTTATATCGTCTACAGGATCTAACACAGGCTGGTGGTTGCCCCACTCATTTACCTGTATGTCCACTGTCTGGCTGTCTGTTGCCCCGTGGCTGTCCTGAACTGTCACTGTTATAGTGTATGTTCCTGAGTCTGTAAAGCCTGTCTGCCACTCTCCATTTGAGTCTAGTGGTGGTGTAAATGTATATGTCAATGGGTCGTTTTCAACATCTGCTGCTGTAGGGTCAATATCAACAAGCTGTGATTCTGTCACAACAATATCATCTATATGTTCAAGTTGTGGAGCATCATTAACTGATGTCACTTTAAGCTCTACCTCATTGCTCTGTGTGTTTTCATCCCCGTCTGTTGCTGTGAAGACAACTGTGTTTGTACCAAACCAGTCCTGTTCTGGTGTTAGTGTTGCTGTACTTCCAACTATCTCTACATTGATATTTGATGGGTCTGTGCTCTGGTATGTCAAAGAGTCTCCAACATCAACATCATCAAAGTAATCTGATAATTCAATTGCAAGTATATTGTCTTCTGGCCATTCCTGATCAGGAATATTTTGGACTAGTTCTGGTGCATCATTTGTGTTCTCTACTGTTAATGTGTATGACTGTGTTGCAATGCCACCTTTGTTGTCTGATACTCTTATTACTATGTTGTGTTCTCCTACATCTTTGTTTTCAGGTACCCATTCAATTAAGCCATCTGTACCAATTGTCATTCCAGATGGTGCTACCTGAAGTGCATATGTTAGTGGATCATTGTCTACATCTTCTGCATCAACATCATAGCTGTATGTTGAGTCTTCCTGAGCATTTGTTACTGGTGTTGAAGTTATTACAGGAAGATCATTCACTTCTGTTACTGTTACTGTGATTGTTGATGTGTCACATGTGTTTGATGTGTCGCACACTGTAAAGGTCAATGTAGTTTGTCCATTGTAATCTGTAGTTGATTCAAATAATGCTGTGTCTGATGTTATTGTCAGATCAAATGGCAGTGTGTCTGGGTCTGTTTCCCATGTAAAATCTGTGTCATCAGGGTCCTCCAGATACTGCAAAAGCTCCATTGAATATGAACCTCCTTCTGAGAAAGTGACATCAGGAAGGTCAAGTTCTGGTGCATCATTAATTGGGTTTACTGTTATTGTGAATGTATCTGAGTCTTGCAGTTCTCCATCTGATGCCTGCACTGTACAAGTTGATTCCTGGTCAAAGTCTTCTGCTCCTGTGATTGTCAATATATTCTGGTCTACTGTGCAGTCTACTTTTGATATATCCTTGTCTGTCACACTGTATGTAAGTGTGCTGTCAACATCAGATGCATAGTTGTCCAGATCAATCTGGATAGTCTGCTCTTCATCAATATTCTGGTCAGGCAAAGATATTTCAGGTGCATCATTTACTGGTGTTACAACCAGCTGCACTGTTGTACTTGTCTCAAGTGAGCCGTCTGATGCATTGAACTGTATGTTTTCTGTTCCAAACCAGTCTGCTGGTGGTTCAAATAATACTATTGAACCTGTTCTTGTAGTTGTGATGTGCTGTGTTTGTGAGTTAGTGTAAGTTAATGTATCTCCGTCATAATCTGCAAAGTAGTTGTCAAGGTCAATTTCCAATTTGGAGTCTTCTGGCCATTCTGTATCAAATGCTGTAACAAATGGTGCATCATTTACACAGTTCTGGTCAATATCGTCTACAAACTCAGGTGCTCCCGGGTATGTGTCTGGATCATTGTCATTGCAGTCATCATCACATTCTGTATCAAAACCATCATTATCATTATCTGTTATGTGTTCTGTGACTTCACAGGTTGAATAACATGTGCCTGGATTGTTACATGTGTACTCATAATATGTTCCATCATCACAACCATCTGTACCGCAGTCTGAATTGCTGCTGCATACTATTGTAAGGTCTTCGTCTACTTCGCCGTCACAGTCATTGTCTTTGCTGTCACACAATTCTGGTGCGCCTGGGTAGACTGTGTCATCATTGTCATTGCAGTCGTTCTCACACTCTACATCGTGGCCATCATTATCATT
>CAZQXW010000076.1:0-2515 GCA_964597365.1 uncultured Thermoplasmatales archaeon
AGCTCCAAGGCATCCAGCACCTCTGTAACGACCGTCTCCGGGTCCTGCAGCATCGTGCCGCTGTATCGCAGCACCCGCCATCCCAATACCGCCGCCCGGTTCAACTTCTCCCGGTCCGTATCCCGGGCATGCCGCCCGCCGTGCGGCGCCCACTGCCCCCCGTCAATCTCCACCGCCAGCCGCTCCTTCGGGAACGCAAAGTCAAACCGCCAATTCCTGTGCGTGTCGAACCGAACTTCTCTCCGGAGCTCATAGACCGTATCGCCCATAGTCCGCCAGGCAATCGCAAACGCGCCCTCAAGCTCACTCTTGCTCATCAGTCGATTCTTTCATTCTGTAATTCGCTGATTCACTCATTCGCTGAACCTCACCGTACAGTGACAGTTTGCGTTATCCTCTGCGCTGCCCCGCGGATCCCCCGGCCAGCGCAGCCCATTCGGGAACGTATCCCGAATCCCCACCGTCGTGCCGTTCATTGCAGCATGGTCCGGTCGCGGGTTCGAGCTGTTCACCTGCCACGTCTTCGTCCGCAGTCCCGAAGCCGCCGCGCCCTCGGTCGCCCCAAAGTTACTCGACGCGGTGACCGCAGACAGCGCCTGGCGCACCGCCCAGACACTGACCGCCAGTGCAAACATATCCTTGACTGCAGAGCGTGGTTCGGGCTCTCGTAGCGCGGCCTCCAGCTCTTCGCGCGTGTAATCGTTGATGTAGGCGGCCTGCAAGCGGCTGTGTTCCCGCAGCCACGGCTGCATCCGCCGCTCCATCTCCGCATCGTCGACGTCGGCCTCCAGGGCCCCTACGGCCATCTTTGCCCAGGTGCGCGCCGTGAATGTGTTAAGCTGCAAAAGATCGTCGGCCAACTCCGACACCCACCGCTCGTCGTCATACCAGATGTCCCCGATAATTACCTTAGCCCCGTCAGCCCCACGCCCTGCCGCTTCCGGCACCCGGCTCACAATCGCCGCCTCCTGCCGCCGGTAATGCCGCACCAACGCCCGCCGCCACTGCTCCTCATGCCGTTCCCTGAGTTCCTGGTTGTGGAGGTCGAGCGCCTTCTTGTTCTTGCTCCCCTCTCCTAGAATGGGAGAGGGGCCGGGGGTGAGGGCTCTCTGCTCCGGCGCGCTGTCCCGCGGCGACGCCATCCCCCCCACCAGCACATTCAGCGGCGTCACCAGCTCGTCGCCATTCTCCAGCGCCGGCAGATTCATCCGCGCACGCGCCTCATTCGCCGTCATCCACGGCCTGCCCACCGAGCTCTGCAGCGCCGCCGTCTGCTCCTCGAATGAGCCGGCGAGCTTCTCCGCGATGTTGAACTCCGTATAGACCCCGTCGATGTCCTCAAAATCCGGCAGCAACTGGAGGTCAATATCCTCCTCGATCATCGCCAGCCAGGGCCCCAGCGAGTCCTGATACAGGTTCTTATGCTGTTCTTTGATGTTGCTGAAGGTGGCATGATCCAGGATGCCCACCATCGGAAGCGGAATGTGGTAGGCGCGCGCGCACTCCTCCCGCGTCAGCCGCCGGCCGGCGAGGTATTCGCTCTCCTGCGGGTTGAAGGCGTTAGCCTCCCACTCCATATCCTCTTCCAGGATCGCCGTCTTGCCCGAGTTGGCGCTGCCGCTGTAAAGCGCCTCGAACTCCGCCTTAAACCGTTCCCTTGCGGCCCGCGACCATTCCGGCGCCGTGCTGGGCCGCCGGATGATCCCACTCATCCGCGCCGCGTTCTTCCAATAGTTCTCTCGATAGTCACCGGCGGCATGCTCCTCCGCCAGCACCCGTCTCAACGTCTCCAGAGGAGAGAGCCCCGTAAACGGCGACTCCGAGTTGTAGCCGCGGATATGCACGATCTCCTCAGACGGGACCCTGACCGTGCGCGTGCCCATCCGGATCTCGTACCGTTCGGGGACCAGCCCCCCCTCGACGTGGACATGCTGCGGCGGTATTCGCAGGAGCCCCATGCCCCCCTCATTGCTCACCTTGAGCCAGTAGGCGTTGAAATAGATGCCCAGGTCCGCCACCAGCGCCTCAATCAGCCGATAGCGCGTCACTTTGTACTCACGCGGCAGCGGGCGCGCCAGAACGCGTGCCAGCGGGTGATCGGTCAGCCGCACCCGGTCCGTTTGGGATACCTTGCGAAAGACGTGCAATCCCAACTGCGCGATATTGCGGCTGAGGAAGTCCACGCACGTCCGCACATTCGGCTGCATGCGGTAGATCGCCGCATAGTCGTAGCTGTAATCGTTGTAGAAGCGCAGCGAGCCGTAGCTGTTGACCGGCCACCACGCCGGTCTGATCTCGGCCAATTGTCCTGCACTCATCACAAAGGGCATCAGCTCACCACCTGAATAAACTCCACCTTATCCGCCGGGACAACGACCTCGCCGTCCATCTGCACGGCATCCCCGCCGGCCTTCAACATCTCCGCATTGCGGAGCACCAAATATCCCCGCCGCTTCCGCCACAGCACCCCCCGGAACGCCCGCTCCGTCGTCGTGTTCACAATCACCCGCCGCAG
>CAZQXW010000076.1:2615-4947 GCA_964597365.1 uncultured Thermoplasmatales archaeon
ACAGCACCCCCCGGAACGCCCGCTCCGTCGTCGTGTTCACAATCACCCGCCGCAGCTCCGGATAGCGTTGAAATAGGTTCATTGTAAGTCGTCCATCTCCACAGAGCGGATCCGCGATGCGATCTCCAAGCTCGGATGTGTCGTCAGCTGCAGCACCCGCTCATCCCCGATGTTCTCAATGTAGATCATGAGCGGTTCGCCAATGGTTGCGTCAATAACAACGCGCCGCGTCTTGTCCTCTGGCTTCAGGACGCCTGCGTCTTCTAGCGCCTTCAGAAACGAATTACCTGTCTGCGCAGTCCCCATCACGCTGTCTCCAATCCACGCTCTTCGTACACCGACTTCTTGGGCGGCTCGTGCCGTGTGGCCCGATCGAGGCCCATAATCAGCGCCACCATGCCGTCGATCCGTTCGATCGACTTCTCCTTGTCCGGCTTGATGTTGCCGGCGGGGTCCTCCCGGGCGACCAGGTTGTCGGCCATCCACGTCAGCACCGGATTATTGCCGTGCGCCAGCCCATGCCCCAAGATCAGCTTCTCCAACTCCTTCATCGGCGCCGACATAGACGCAAATCCCTGACCGAACTGCACCAGGAACTCCTCGCCGCCCATCTCCATCAACTGGCTCTGGATATGCGCCGCGCCCCACCGGTCAAATGCGATCTGCTGCAGGTCGAACGCCTCGCGATCATCCGCGATCTGCTGCAGGACAAAATCGTAGTCCACCACGTTGCCCGCCGTCGCCGTCATAAACCCCTGCCGCACCCAGGCGTCGTAGGGCACCCGATCGCGCCGCACCCGCTCATGCATCGAATCCTCCGGGATAAAAAAGCGGCACAGCACCCGGTAGGTGTCCCCCTCGGCCTGCGGCGGGAAGACCATCACCCATGCCGTGACGTCCGTCGTGTTGGAGAGGTCCAGCCCCCCATAGCATGTCCTGCCCTTGAGCCCCAGCTCGTCGACCGCCCCACCGCATGCCCGCCAGTGATCCAGGTTGACCCACTTGGTCTCCGCCTGCGTCCATACATCCAGCTCCAACCGCAGGAAAGCGTTGAGCGCGCCAGGCATCTCCTTGGCCCGCATCGCCTTGCGTCGCATGTCGTCCCATTTTTTGCAGACGCCCAGGTTCGGGTTCGCCTTGATCCAATTGACCTCATCCTCCCAATCGTCGTCGACCACGTCCTCCGGGTCGCTGTCCCGCCGCTTGTCGATCGTGTAGATGATGCCGAACCAACTGTCATCCTCGATCACCCGCTGCAGCACCTTCTCCGTGTACTCGTGCTGGGTGAAGAAGAGGCTCTGCCGGTCAAAGCCGCTCGTCGAGATCCCAAACATCAGCGGCTGCCGGCGCGCGCCGGTCGCCGTCTCCAATAGGTCCCACACATCGCGCGCCTTGTGCGCGTGGATCTCGTCAACCAGCGCGCCATGCACGTTGAGCCCGTCCATCGTGTCCGCATCCGCCCCAAGCGGCTCGAACTTACTCGCCGTGTCGGGAATGTGGATGTTATCCTTATAGATGCGCACCTCGCGCCGGATCCCTGGCGATGCCTTCGCCATCCGCGTCGCCTCGCCGTGCGACAGGCGCGCTTGATCGCGCTTCGTGGCCGCGCTGTAAACCTCAGCCCCCGGTTCCTGATCGGCGAGCAACAGGAAAAGGCCCACACCCGCCGCCATTGTCGTTTTGCCGTTCTTCCTCGCGACCTCCAGGATCGCCGTCCTGAACCGCCGCGTCCCGTCCGCGCTCTTCCAGCCGAAGATGGACCAAATAACGAACTGCTGCCACGGCTCCAGGATCACCGGGCGCCCGGCCCACTCGCCCTTGCTGTGCTTCAGCAGCGAGAAGAACGCGACCGCCGTCTTGGCCGCCGTCTCGTCGAACCACAGCCCGCGGGCGGGACCCTCTTCGAGATCCCGCCGGTGCCGCTCGCACGCCAACTGCACCCATCGGCATGCCACCTGCCGTCCGCTCAGGACGTCGTCGACGTACCGCTCGGCGGTGTACTCAATCGCCATCGGGCTCCTCGGATTCAATCCCGCCGACCAGCGCGAAGAGCTGTTCGGCCAGCGTCGGCTCTTCCGGCTCCCTCGGAACGTGCAAGCGCGCCCGCTCTGCCGGCGTCAAGCCGAACTCGCTGAACATCTGCCGCATCTGGTCCCATGCCTTGTTCGCAATGTGCAGCCAGGGGTTCTGGTAGAGGTTGCCGGTCTCCTTACTGGTCAGGATCGGCCCGCCGGTCTCCTGCAGCTTCGTGTTGGCCTCAATGTAGCGGCCGGCGGAGACGCAGAAGCCGCCCAGCGCGTACTTGTCGACCACGGTGAAGAGCCCGGCCTTG
>CAZQXW010000076.1:5047-6678 GCA_964597365.1 uncultured Thermoplasmatales archaeon
GACGCAGAAGCCGCCCAGCGCGTACTTGTCGACCACGGTGAAGAGCCCGGCCTTGAGGAGCATGCCCCCCAGGTCACGCCAGACCTCGGCAGCGTACTCGTCGAGGTAGCTCGGCACGTTGAGCATGCGCCCCGGAACGTCGAACTGCGGCTCGGACGGATTCGCCCGATCCGAGCGCGTCGTTCCCCGCAGTTTTTTGAGGTTCGTCGGCACTGGTTTGCGCCCCTTCACGTCACCCTCCCCCCACCCGCCAATTTTGACGGCGCATGAGCTGGATTACCCGCGCGGCGCGGTAGAACACCCGTTCTAGCGATTGCGACGCCCCTACCCGGCACCGGTGTGCCCCCCAAACAGCGTCCCCGCTTTGGCCTCAACCTGACAATGGCAGAGATGACACAACGCAAGCAGATTGATTGATTCGTCGCTGCCACCATCGCGCTTGGCGACGATGTGATGCACCTCAGTAGCCTTGGCACGACGGCATCGCTCACATACGGGGTGCTGCTCAATGTAGGCGTCTCGTGCCTCACGCCACCGCGCGTCATAGCCCCGCTCGCTCGATGTGCCCCGGTTTCTGTCCTGCCTGCGCCACGCCTCGGCCTGATGCTCCGCACAGTACCGCTCCCCTGGCTGCACCAGCCTGGGGCATCCGGGGTATGCGCAGGGGTGGGGAGCACGACGGGGCATATTAGTTCCGGCCCTCGCACAGGCGGGTCACCGCGGCGGTGTTCTGTTGCAACGCGAGAAGGGTTTCCCGCCGCAGCTCGTCGATCTCCTGGGCATGGCGATTCGACTCCGATAACCGTGCCTCCCACACCCGGTTCAGCATCCACATAGAGAAGATGGCCAGGGCGATCGGAGTAGTCTGCTCGATGATGATCTTGACCATCTGATCGAAGGGCATGCGCTACTCGCCTCCCGTGATCATCAAGCCGCCGTCGCCGTCCTCGTCAATCCATTCGTTCGGCTGCTTCCGTGGCAGCGCCCCGGCCCGCTCCAACAGCGACCAGATCAGCCAGGACCCACCCAGGAAAGCCAGCCAGGCATTGAACGCCTCGCCGACCACAGCCCAGGTAAACGGCCCGATCTCCAGATCAAAGGCGCCGGCATAGTGCAGGCCGACCAACGCGATCACGGCGAGCAGTCCGGCGAGGGCCACCACACTGCGCTTGTGCTCGAACCCATCCCACCAGAACGCAAACTGCGGGATGTATTCGATGGCGACCAGGAGTAGCACATAAATGAGCCCCGCCACCCACTCACCGGTGAGCGCGGGGCTGGGCACGGGACCGATATCGGGACCCTGAGCCAACACCAACGATGGCACAACCAACAGCAGGACCGCTATAAGTGATACCGTCACACGCCGCATGCTCCCCCCTCACGATGTAACAAAAAGCGCCGGCGGAAAGGTCATTGACCTCACAGCGGGCGCTACCTATGGGATTCATCTACATTGTAGAACGTCTGTTCATCAGTGTCAATGGAGGCTATTCACATATGAGCATCTCTCCGTCTTTGAGCACATAAAGTTGCCCTTGATAGGCCCGATAGCGCTGGCCCGTATTGAGCGCCATCAGCTCCAATCCGCTCGTCTCGGGGCGGGGCAGGAGCGTCCTGACATAGCCTGC
>CAZQXW010000077.1:0-6671 GCA_964597365.1 uncultured Thermoplasmatales archaeon
CGGCCGCTTAGCCATACCACAGGTATTGGATCCCCCCTGGGTATACTCACTAATTATTTCCAGCCACCATGGTCTTTACTATGGCAACTCTTACATATACTTTCTGCATCATCGAAATGCGGTATTAATTCCCCGCCATCCCGGATAGGTATCTTATGGTGAACAATAGTAGCTTGTCTAATAATTCCTTTGCCGTAACACCTTTCACAAAGTGGATCTCTTCTTAGCTTTGCAGCCCTGAACTTCTTCCATGCTGCAGTCTTATATAGTCTCTCATATTCTTTATCTGTCCTGCGTTCTCTTATCTTCCTGTTGTATTCCTTTAAGTGTAGAGGACAGTATCTTTGCCCTGGTTCTACTAAGGCCGGACAACCTGGTTGATTGCATGGCCGCTTCGGTCGTTTGGGCATTACATCAACGCCTTTGTCCCCCATAATACAGCGGGCCACCCGTTGCCCCGACGGATGGCCCTTTTACAAAAAGGAGGTTGAATGAAAAACTTATTAGTAAATACTTTGCACACTATCATTTTATAACGTAATAACCCCCTTTTATTACGATCTTATTTTTTACCACTCCGGGTTAAACAGCCCCAGCTCGGCACCTACTGCAGTTATGATCTCTCTCCTCTTCTTAAAGTAAGTATCTTGGCCAATATATAGTTCGCTTAATGTCTGCCTCCATGTCTTATTCTGCCGGTAGCGCTGTTCAAAGATCTCATTATGTATTTCGTCTAAGCGCATCAAAGCCCGATCAATGCCCTTAACCGTCCTTTCCATATACTGCAGGCTTGCGTTAGTTATTAATATTGCCGTGGTGCTGTAAGTAGGGTCGCTTACTTTTGTGCTTTGGATTCGATCTTTGTCGGCCTTTAGTGTTGGTGACGCTGCGCCTATAATCTGCTCTTTAATCATTTCGATCTGTTCCTTGGTGTCATCATACCTGTATAATTCATATTCAATATAGTTATATTGTTCCGGTGGTAATTTCAGCTGCGTTCACCTCCACCTAAAAGTTGTTAACCAGATCGTTAAGCTTATTCTCAGCCTCTTCCTTTGTTAACACCTGTTTCTTTGGTTCTGCCTTGCTTGGCGGCTTTACTGGCTGCTGGATAACTGTCACCTGCTGTGGTGTTGCTACCTGGCCGCTTTGTGCTGCTATTCCTGCCCTTAATGCCTGGCGTATATAAAAGCTTCTTTCGCCTTCCCCAAAACTCTCCAACCAGGTGATCAGGTCCCGATCGCGGCCTTTCTTTAACCTGAAGGCATAACGAAACATATCAATCTCTCCAGCTGCGGGCAGCCAGCTTAAGGTATCCTCTTACATTGGCATAGATCGCCTTCTCTGCCAATTCGGCCGGTTCATCTAAATTAGCAAGTAGCTGGTTATAAAGTGTCGCGCCTCCACCACCGGTAATGATGATCCTGTTTAACTGCCACCTGTCCGGCCAGAGGCTTTTTACTTTAGAGGCTATCTGTATAGCTGCTGCTTGCAGAGCCCTGGAAGTCAAATGTTTAACGTCAACGCTTCCACCGCCAATACTAATATAGCCTGTTTCCATTACATCTTCCAAGCTTTCAGGCGCTGCTTCAACGCCAAACTCCTGGTTAATGCTTTCAGAGAGTTCACAGTAAGCCCCGAATAACCCTAAGGGATAACTGGCGCTTTTGCGATCTATGAATTCTAAAGAGTCGGCCCTGGCCAGATCGGCAGTATGATAGCCGATATCAATGACACCGACATTCTCGCTTGCTATCTCTGCTTTTTCTACATCGCCGCCAATACCGAGCAATACATCAAATAGGGTACCTAAGGGCTGCGGGATAATTTTAAGGTTTACGACATTAACAACTTGCTGCTTTTCCAACTCGCCTGTTAATTTAAGCAGGTTAAAGCGGTGTGTCTGTTTCATGGCAGTAAAATAGCGGCTCTTTAGGCCTGAATAATGAGACACAGGCAGCCCGGCCACCAGGTTAACGTGTTCTATTGCTTCTTCGGATAGTATACCCATAGCAGCCAGGGAGAGTAATTTACCTTCTGTGCTAACAGCCCTCTCCTTGTCGATCGTGCTCTGGGCTATTCCCTGCCTGGCCGCTGCGCTGCCAATATAGTAACGGTTATTCTCGTATTCCAGCACCATCCTGGTAGTGGGATCTGTTTTACTTTCCATGCCTGAAACGAAGCGCACCGGGCGATATGCGGCTACCAAGGACGGGAAGTCACAGATAGCTTTACCGTCTGTTGCTTTTGTGCGGCCGAAGCCGGCATCAATGGCGATGTTTTTCAAATTTCACTACCTCCTTTATTAACGTCTTTTTTAAATAACATTACATCTCTGCCTCCTGTAAGTCTTCTATGCAGCTGGCCAGCACATACTCCCCGCCGGCTGATGTGATCTCTTCCTGAAATTTAGCCTGGCCTTCGCTCTGCCGGCCGGTTGGTGTTTTTACTTCCAGGAAGACTACCCTGCCATTCTTAACACAGGTAAGATCTGAAATGCCTCGATATGTCCCTAACCCGGCCAGGTTATGGTGCACATGCCAGCCCCGCAGCCTTAAGTAGTCGCGCAGCATCTTGCGGATATCGGACTCTTTGATGTTATTCATTTTCCGGCACCGCCAAATAGCCATTCTTGATTGCATTAATGGTATAACAACCTTTTTTAACGCCGTGTTCTGCGAATGCTAAGCCAATTGGCTTTGTAATAGCGGCTTGATAAGCCTGCCCGCCGTAATGCTTTAGCTTTATCCCTTTGGCGTCGGGTTTAAATAATAGAGCTGGTTTGCCCTCAAAGTCGACTATACAGACAGCAAACCTGTATTCTCCTTTTTCAAGCTCAAACAGTTTTGTTGCTTTAGGTGAAAAGGTTATGACGGTTGTTGAAATACGCATTTCTTTAACCGCATTTTTTTCGCCACAATTCCGGGCCTTGATCCAGCCGGTAAGCGCTTTGGCGCTTTTCTTTTCTATCGGCACGTCCAAGTCTTTCATTTGCTGTTCGAAAGTCTCATTTTCAGGTATAACATTGTCTATTAATTTAGCCCTTATTATTCTATCCTTCATGTCTACCACCCCTTTGCCTGTAGCTTTTACCCTCAACCTTTACTAACCGGGACATCTCAATGATCCGATCCACTATCCTCGGCCAGCCTTCCGTTGTTTTCAGCGTTTCCAGTCGGTGGTTAGATGTGATAATTGTCGGTTTCAGGTAAGCGTAGCGGGCATTTAGGATCACAAACAGCCTCTCTGTCACCCACTCAGTGTTCTTTTGGCTGCCGAGATCATCTAATACCAGCAAGTCAATTTCCTTTAAGGTCTCAATAGCGCCGTTATCTTCCTTGCCCCGCAGATCGTCTAATAGATCCGGGACGCTGGCTGCCATGCCGGGCACACCCTGCTTGATCAGCGCGTTTAATATAGCATAAGCTAAGTGCGACTTCCCGGTGCCAGTGTCCCCGACGAAAAATATGGATCTGCCGTTTTCAGCGTATTCATCCCAATTTTCGATATAGTCAAGCGCACAGTCATAAGCCTTTTGCTGCCAGGACTGATCAAAGTTTTCCAAGGTTTTATTTTGGTACCTTTTCGGTATCCTGGCCGACGTGAATAGAGTTGTTACTCTCTCCTGCTTCTTCTGGTTGATCTTGCAAGTGCAAGGTGCGTAGGTATTGTTAGCTATCTCAATAATGCCCATATCCCCGCACTTTTGACATTCAGGTTTACTCATAGAGATGATCGTATTCCCCTTTTTCTGTATTGCTTCCAGCTGGGCCTGAACCTCCACCTAAACCACCTCCTTTGTCATATTTACCTTCCAGCACTTTGGCCATGTTGTGTTCGTTCATCAGCCAGTCGAAGTCCGGCTTCCAACTTCGATCATTTTTACCCTGCAGAAATGGGCTGGCCCTGGTTCTCTGGAACAGTTCGGTAAATACTGTAATGTCGCAGTCATATTGCTTCCACCTGGCCCTAATATGTTTTTTCCGAGCTTCTGATAACGCTTTAACCTTGCGCAGGCCAGGACAGTTTTCATGGTAAAGCTGCTTTATGTTTTCATGAGGTACCGGAAGGGTTGTTTGTTCTTCTTCTTTTTCTTGTTCTTTTTCTTGTTCTTTTTCTTTTTTCTTGGTAGGGGTATGCAAGCCCCTTATAAGCCCCTCCATTATCTTTTTAAGTTCAGCACTTTTTATTAACTCTAATTCTCTATTTACACACTTTTCTATATTGACATTGTTAATAGGGTTGTATTTAAGCCAGTTAATAAGCAGTAATTCGCCAGTAGTTTCATCATACTCAATTTTGCCGTAATCGATAAACCGGTTAAGCAACTTATCCACAGTCTCCCGGTTGTAGCCTGTTTCAAGTTCCATGATCTTCTTCGGCATTTCGTAACAGCCGCACTGGGTAGTTTTACTGTTTGTCATTAAGTAGATATAGAAATACTTTTCTTCAGGCGTTAAGTCTAATATAAATTGATCCTGCCAAAACGAAATATATACTTGCCTATATACGGCCATCTATACCCTCCTCAATTCACCAATCTTGTTATGAATATCAGCGATAATGATTCCCGCTTTAGTTAAGCTGGCGTCACCCCTGATCAACTTCTTCTGGTTCAGCCTAACCAGCTGCTTTCTTGATACCAAAATCAGGTTTTTCGGATCGAAATTGCGCCGGTTACCGTCCCCGAATATAACCGCGTATCCTTTAGGGACTTTCTGTCTGTGGTGCTTCTCCCAGATAATGATATGCTTGCCCTTCCAGTTCTTTTGCAGCTGGCCGTCCTTAACCTTGACGTCAACATATCCATCCCCGTTTATTCTCTCAGTGCCAAACGGCATCCAGTTGGCCGGTTTATGGCCAGGCTTAAACTGCGTGGCTTTACCACCAGTAGTAACCCCTTTTATACCCTTATTCCAGGGGACGTTGCCCTTTTTAAACTGTGTCGGTTCATACCCTTTATTAAACCGGCAATCAATATTATTCCGAAGGCCGTGTCTGGCAGCCAGCAACGTCATGGTGCTATATGTCAGAGACATTCCAAATCGTTTATTAAACTTATCCGTCAATTCCCGGTAAGGGCAGCCCCGGATATTGTCCCTGATATAACCTATGTGTTCTTCGTTATATTTACGGTTCATGATCTACTCCCTTATAAAGTCGCCTTTCAGCATTTTAGGAAATTCCCTTTTAGGTTTTCCTGCTTCACCGTTAACGCCATATTCGAGCTGCAACTCTACTCCCTTTAAAACCAGGGTGCCGTTGGCTATGATCTGCGACGCCAAACCTGTAACGGCTTTTGCCCTGTTGATCTCCTTGTTTAGTTCATCATCTTTCAGGCCATCATCATTAAGGCGTTCCAGCTGTTCAAATAAATGGTTGTTCAGGTCCCCAAGCGTGTTTCTTGGCAATTCCAATCCCTCCTCAACCTATGATCTCGCAGCCATGCTCTTTGGCTAATGTATCCGCGTATTCTTTAGCCGCTTTCTTTTCGCGCCCGGTGAAGATTTTCCCGGTTCCTTCAACTGTCCATTGGTAAGCTTGGCCGCGTTCTATGTCCGGATATTTCATTAAAACCACTTCGTAATAAATACGGTTGGTGCGGTATTCGGTGCGCCGGCTAAAGTAAACATATTTTTTAATAGTGGCGCTGTTGATCAGTCGCTTTTGTTCAATACAAGCAGTCATAAATTTTTCGAGGTTTTCTATTACCTCTGCTTTATGTATATTGGCACGTTTGTATTCCTCTATAACACGATCCGTGTTATACTGCCTTTTTAAATTCTCAAAGTCCTGATGATCTTTGTAATACATACTTACATCGCCCCCCAAACAAACCCCGGCCGGCGCTTTATCTGGTTATGCTCGGCCAAGTCTATCAACAACAGGAATACATCCCTCGGCACCGACTTAACCCGCCGGGCAATGATAGTAATGCCATATCCTCGGTTATAGAGATCAATTACCGTTTCAACCTCATCCGGCCACCAAGAATATTTCCACTCTCCGCCAACTATATAAAGGCCGCCAGGGCGAAGATCTAAGTATTTTTTGTCATCTACTATAGCTACGTTTGGCATTATTACTTAGCCTCTCTGTCTTTTTTGATAATTACTTTTGTTTTAGGCTTTCCTTTATTCTGTTCCTGATACTTCTCCCAAATAGCCTGGAGCTTCTTATTGCCATATTTTTTTACGGACAGCGTTCCTTAAAAACTTCCTGGTTAAGACAAAGCACAATAACCTTTCTGTGTCATTCGGCATTATTAACCTCCTACTACAAGTTGAAAGTCGCTATCGGTTACATATTTAACGGTTACTTTAGACTTTTTTGTAGAACACTGACATTCATAGGAAAACCAAAAGCCTTCATCCGATACGCCGTAGTCGCAGCGCTGATCCCTGCCTTTAGGCTGGTTGCACCTGGGGCAGCAGGGAATACCTTTCTTGACTATTGCTTTAACTGTTGCCATTTACACCAACACTCCTATAACATGATATTTTTCGCAGAAGGTATCTCTGCCGATCGTCTCTACCTCGCTGTGGTGTTTCCTGCACACAGCCATCTTACGGTGATCCTTATCGTCGTAATGGCGCCTATCACGGCCCATGCCGATCGCGTCGAAGTGGTGAACCTCGGCCGGCCCGCCGCATATGCAGCAGATCTTCTTC
>CAZQXW010000078.1:0-6474 GCA_964597365.1 uncultured Thermoplasmatales archaeon
TGTAGATATGTTTCCATCTCCAAAATCCCAGAGCCATTCAACTATTTCACCTGCAGTATCTATTGATGTATCATTGAATTGAATTATATTTTCAGTCATTGGCTCTTCTGGTGTATATGTAAAATTTGCTGTTGGTTTTTCTCCGTATTTTATTGTTAGATAATCTAGATTTGTATTTCCTTTTGATGAACCGGTGACGATAACTTTGTTTAAATTGTCTATAGCAATGCCATAAGCTTTGTCATCGTCAAATCCTCTATCGAAATGTTTCATCCATATAGTATTTCCTTCAGAATCGTATTTAATTGTGCAATACTCATCTTTGTTTTGACTGTCTCGATATGATGAACCTGTTACAATTATATTATCGTACTTATCAACTGCAACATCATAAGCTATCTCATCTATTCCTCCATTATATCTTTTGGACCATATTTCGTTTCCATTTGGGTCATATTTTATTGTATAAAAATCTTGCCGGGTGGTGAGTCTGAAAATATAACCAGTTACAATAACATTGTTTTCAGAGTCGGTTGCCACACCATACGCCGTGTTATGAAAACTATTCTGGTATGTTTTATTCCATATTTCATTTCCGTTTGTGTTGTATTTAAGTGTATACCAGTCTCTGCCACTAGAGTTATATTTATGTCCTGTAACTATTATGTTATCGTTTTGATCTACTGTTACATCAAAAGCATAATCATTGAATCCGCTGTTGTATATTTTATTCCATATTTCATTTCCATTTGTGTCGTATTTAATGGTACAATAATTATTGTTTGATAATCCTGTGATAATTATGTTGTCTTTTGAGTCAACTGTTATTCCTCTTGCTATTTGATTTGAGCCTCCACTGTTATATGTTTTATTCCATAGTTCGTTTCCTGTACTAGAATATTTTATGGTGTAGAAAGCATATGATGAATATGCTGTGATATAGGTGGTTCCTGTTACAATTATATTATCATCTGAATCAACTGTTATGGCATATGCTTTATCTGTATTTGGACTGTTGTATATTTTATGCCAAAGTTTATTTCCATCTTGATCATATTTTATGGTATAATATCCTATTTCTCCGTTGATTTTCGAGTTTCCGGTAACTACGATATTGTTTTCTGAATCAACTGCAACTGAGACGGATTCATCATCGTTGGAGCCGTCATAAATTTCAATCCATAGTTGTTGGGGTTCTTGTGCTGTTGTTGGGGTTATATATAAAGATAAGAAAGATATTAGTAAGAGTATTGTTGTTATTGTTCTTTTTATGTTTTTTTCTTTCAATATTTTTAGTCTCCTCTATATAAATATTTATATTATCATAAAAATACAAACAATATTATACTATAAATACTTTATTATTATTTATATAATAATTTAACTATTATTCGGTTTTTTGCCACGTTATATATATTCTCGCAGGATTTTCCGTAGCAAAATTATCAAAGGCTATTGAATAGTCTCTTAACCCATTGGTAACAAAAAGAACAGCGATTGAATTTCCATAACTCCAATTCTCTCGATTTATGACTTCTTGTAAAGGTTCTACTAAAGAGGGGGTCTTCACCCATGTTCTCATTTCTAGAGTTTCATTCCATATAACTTTGTTAGAGGTATAGTTTCTTCCGCTTATTTCAAGTACGCCCTTTTGGGAAAAATTAACAGCATCATCAGTATCATCTAAATAAATTATACAATTTGCAGAATGAAGACCGGGTGTACCCATGCTGTGTAACTCTACATATGCTGATTTAATTTCCGCACCTTTTGGTATAGTAACATTTCGAAATCTCACTCCAAAACTATATGACGGGGAAAGCTGTAATGCCGCCCAAGCATCAATTTCGTTTTCATATCCAAAACCTCCAAGACCTGTTACAAAAGTTCTACCGTCATCATATTCATCTATTACTTCAGTGGTAAATAATTCATCTTTATCTGCTGTAAATATGAATATAGTAGCTAGTAATATTACAACTATAATAATTGTCAAAACTAAAATTTTTATTTTATTCATGTTTTTTTCTCCTTAGTATAAAAATTGCTATTACAATAGATAAAATGATATAAAACATTTCAAACCCTGGTGTTTCATCCTGATTTTTTTCTTGCTCAATTGTTATTATATCTAAGTAACTCCACTCGCTTTCATTGCCATCCGGGTTAATTAACATTGATTTGAATTGATACTCGGTGGTTTTTGATTTTGTTGGTATCTTAAATGTGCTTTCCCAATGATCATCAATAAATGTGGTATTTATCTCTTGCCAGTCTGCTGATGAATGTCTATATTGGATAGTACAGTTTATAACTGAGTTATCAAATTTTTCATCAAACCCGTATACAGTTAACTCAATTTTTTCGTAATTATCAAAAGGTTTTTTTGAAAAATCAAAAGAGGTGATAATAGGTTTATTGCTATATTCCTTCATATAAATTAATTCAGAGTCTAAATTTTTATCTGTTTGTATAGCTACTATATGAATATTTTCTTTCTGATTCTTGATTTTTATATCTGAAATAGATTTTTCAGTTTTATATAAAACACTTGAATTTTCAGACCAGGTATCTCCTTTATTGTTGCTATGTTTGAAATATATGTTGTTGTAGTTATCTTTTGTTTCTATCCAGATTACATTTACGTTATTTTTATAAGAAAAAATTTTTGGAGAAGCACCTTCCTCTGTTAGTTCTTGTCTATCTGACCATTTTTCTCCATGGTTATCGCTTTTTCTGTAATATGTTATTTTTTTATTATTTGTATCTTCTTGCCATATTACATGGATTAAGTCATTATATACTGAAATATCCGAATAAAGATAGTTGTTTATCTCTGTATCTGTTAAGTAGATGGGGTCAGTCCAACTTTTACCAGAGTTATTGCTATACATAAAACAAACATTTGTATTTGTATACCAATCCTCCCAAATCAAATATAGATTGTTTTGATGATTTTTCATTGTCGGATCATAAGAAGGTCTTATATGATATGTTAATCTAACATCTCCAGACCATGTCTCTCCGTTATCTGTACTTTTTTTAAAATATATTTCAGCAGGATGAGTAACGTAGTCCTTCCATGCAATATATATGTTATTTTGATAAGATAAAAGATTAAAATCATATTTATTAAGATGTATAGTATTGTTGTAGCTGATTCTTTTTTCATTTTCCCATGATAAGCCGCCATCCATACTTCTTCTGTAGTATATCTCTGGATAGTCATCTCTATGGTCTTTCCATATTACATGTATATTGTTTTCATTAGTTATTGTTATCTTTGGATATAAAGCACTATATTTAAAACCTGTAAGATTTATTGTTTCAGACCATATATTTCCGTTGTCACTACTTTTTCTGAAAAAAATACTGCTGTTGCCTGTACTTTTGTTTCTTACGCACCAAACTATGTAGATGTTTTCTCTGTAAATAGCAATATCTGGGTATTCATTTATCATATCTGAATCTGCTATTATATATGTATATGTATCATGTTTTTCATTTGTATCAGCACTAACTGTATTAAAAAAAACTAAAACAAAAATCAGTAAAAACATTATTAATGCTGTTTTCTTTTTTATCATTTTTATGTTATCCTTCTATATCAATTGATATTACTTACAGAATCTGATTTTTATTTTTTTTATTAAGCCTGATTCTTTTTTTTGAAATTTTGTTTTTATTTTTTTGTATATTTTATTTGATAAAAATCGCGTCATTTTTTTTCTTATTTTATTCCATGCTTTTTTGTAACTTATATAACTTATTGAAAATATTACAAATCCAATTGTTGAAATAAGTATCAAAGGAAACAATATTGGGCCAAGATAGGCATCTTCGCTTACTGTAAATTCAATTGTTGAAATATTTGTTTGATCTCCTTCATATACGACATAACCATCTATTTTGTAGTGTCCAGCTTCAGTTATTTTAAAATATGATCTTAAATTCACAGATCGGTATGGTAAGACACGCAGCTCTTCACTTTGTATTGTATCTATTAGACTTTCATCTAGATATACCTCCCCGATGAATCTTGCTTTTGTTTCTAATTTTCCCATGTTCCTAAATCTCGCGGTTATTGTTATCGTTGAATTTTTTTCTAGTTTACCTGAATATTCAAGTTTCTCAAGTGTTCCCATTCTGTTTAAAGTTCCTGGGGGTAACAATTCAAAGGATATATTTTCTTGATGGATATTTTCGTCTCTTAGAGTTATATTTATATGAGCCATATATCTACCAGATATTTTTCCTGTGGTATTCCACTCTACTGTTTTTTTGCTTATTTTTCCGGGTTGTATTCTATCTGTGTCTTGTATTTTGTCTTGATAAAAACCATCTTTTGTAAATGTTACATAAATATTTGGTGTTGCTACCACATTTCCAGTGTTATCAAAAGTAATATCTATATAAAAAGGATAACCGATCTCTGTTTCTATTACATTAGTTCTATTTACTGAAAGTTCTAGTCTTTCATCTCCTATTACTGTGAAATCTACTTTTATAGGAAATACTACATCTACTTTAACATGCCCTTCTTTTTCTTCTTCTTCACTTTGTTGTTTTGGGTATATTTGACCGCTGTAGTTGCCATTTGGTAGGTCTTCAGGTATTTTTATTCTAGCTGTTATTTTTTCTCTGGAATTAGGTGGTATTTTGATATATGTTATTGGTATATATTCTATTGGATTTTGACTTTCATTTCTTATATAAAAAGATGTCATATTATTTATTTCATCTGATGTAGTTAAGGATATATTTATTTCTTGATTATGTGTGTTAGTTAAAAATAAGGTGGTGTCGTATTCTGCTTTTCTTAGAGTTTCTGGTATATAAATTTGTGTTGGACCTATTGCTAGTGAACCTGCTTTTGTTATTGTTGTTGGTATGCTAAACGCTATTATAGATATTATATATAATATCAGTAATTTTTTTCTAAATGACATATTATCCTAAAAAATCATATAATATAGAAGTATTTATATTTTTTTATTATATTTAATTATTAATATTTTAAAAAAAATTAGAAGACCGAGAGATATTTTCCCTCGTCTCATATTTTATTTTAGTTCTTTAACCACTATGGTCTGTTTTATGGCTCAAATCCTGCGCCTGGTGCTGTTGGTAAACCGTTTGGCGTACTACCTGTTGGGTGTGCGTCTACTCCCCAAGTTGCACGTGTATCCTCATTTACGGAATAATGTCCATATAACGAGTCTGTGTGTGCAAATACAGTCATAGTACCAGTGTACTGTTCACCGGAAGTTCCTTTAATAATGTATATAAAGAAATCAAATTTATCTTCTACACATAAATCAAGGGTTCCAACACGTTCTGATTCTTGATCTGGGAAGTATTCTGCTGTTTCATTGCCATTAGTGGCAGTTCCTAAACGTGCTTTATACTTAACATTCCATTGTCCATCAGTTTTCCAGAAGTCCATATCATCCTGCAAAAATGAGAAATCTAATGGAACATTACCAGTATTTCTAACAGTAGGTTTTTCAGCGGTACTAAAATCATAGTCTCCGCCTCTCATCTGCCATTCACCGGTAGGTGCACTACCATAGTTTACACTGGTAAAGTCAATATCCATAGATGCTGTTGGAATATACCAGAAATAATTCCATAATGGGCAGCTCCATGTACCATGGCTATCTTCTGCTCTTGCAGCAACTGCATACCAACCACCTGGTTGACAGTAGCTAAGATTTGCAGATCCTTCATATACAAAGGATTCCTCTTCCTGCAATTGCAGTAGAGTATCTGTATATGACTCTGTGATATTATCTTTTAGCACTTCAGGATAATTTGTTGTGACATAATTCCATGCATCAATACCACCGTCAAGATCAAGTATATTTAATCTTACTTGATATTTATATGTTCCATCTGGGTGCCATACATCAGCATAAACATTTTCTATGTTATATGTGCCTTTTCTTACTACGGCAAAATAATGCACTGTTCTTGTTCCATATGGATTAAGATCTACTGAAAGATGGTTGTTCTCTGTGTCCTCGTTGACCAAAGCTCCACCATTACCATCTAAATCTTCGACAAGCTCCCACTTCCATTTTATATGTGGGGCGTTATCAGTGGTACTACCGCTACTGCCTGCACCGGCAACTGTAACACTAGTATTAATTCCGTCTTTTGTGTCAAGGTTTTCATATAGCATATTTTCACCATATTCACCACCAGGAACTCTAGCGGCAATTGCAACTGATGCTGTTGATGCCATTAGGAAAACGACTAATAAAGCTAATAATTTTTTCATAATTATTACCTCCTTATTTTATAATCTTATTTATTCTAATTTGGTCCGATAGACCCCTGTTTACAGATCTCTTTGATGGACAGTTGACTTTCTGCCATACGGATTTTTGCCATACGGCTTTTTGCCAAATGGCTTTATGCCATATGTCCAACGTGTGCCGAATTTGTTTCAACACTTCTAGCCTCCTAAAA
>CAZQXW010000079.1:0-6299 GCA_964597365.1 uncultured Thermoplasmatales archaeon
TACCCTAATTTTTCAGGAGGATGTCGCACCGGTAAATGTCAGTTTCCTGTTCTTCAGAAACTCGTACCTGAGGTCTTTGTAGTCCTTCATGGTTTCCAGGATCAGGGGTAAATCCCGGCGTTTCTTCAAATCCACGATTATTTCATCGGGCTTAAGAGAGACGTTGCCCTGAACAGCAATAAACTTCTCATAGATCCTCTCATCGGACAGATGCTCGTACCTCTCCAGATCTCTTGCATAGAGCCTATAGATATTATGTGCAAGGATCGTCATCACCAGGTCGAAGTCTACTTTGATCACCATTGAGGAGCTGACCCTGTTCAGATGAAAGAAATCTACCTGTTCTGATATGCCCTTCTCTACCAGCCATCGGCGGGTGTATTTTCGGACAAGGGCTTCGGTTTGGATGTCAAAGTCATTGGTAATGATCAGCGCCGGTTTGATCCTGCCATGCCCGGTGATGGCCACCTGCCTGATGGGTTTGGGTTTTTTGTCTTCACCCTTGTATCCCGGCAGAGTGATTGTTTCATCATACACGCTTAACGTCCTTTTCTTCAACCCGCTGGCTTCAACCCGGACTGTCTTCCATTTGCTTTTGGGGATATCCCGGATCTCTTCGGTAATATTTTTCCCCCGCCTGCGTATGGTGACGAACTTCACTTCCATCTCATCCAACTTCGAGAGGTTCTCATAGTTGGTGAACTTGCTGTCGAATACCAGGTACTTCAATTCCTGGCTGCCACCGGCCGATTGTCTGTAGAAGTCAAGGTACTCCAGCACGATGGCCGACTCATTCTTGTGCCGGATATCCGCATTGCCATAATCAATGATACCCGAGTCCGGATCCTGAGCCAGAACGGCCAGCATGCTGGATAATGCCTTGTTCCTTTTGCCAGACCAGTTGTTTTCCAAATGGCTGTCATCGCCCCAGTATGGGATGGTTGTGAAATCAAGATTGGAAGTGTCGGAAAGAAGTTCATTCTCACTCCATATTTTATGAAGCTCTTTGAGAAAAGCGAGATTACTCTCACGGCTCACCCTGTGGGAATAGGAACTGAACCAGGCATTTTTTGGAAGCACGTTCAGCCCGGCAAACAATCCGCAGCCCCGGTCCATACACCATAGATCATCACAACTATATCGCCTGATGTTGTTCAGTTTTAGTGCCTGGAAAGCCAGAATGGAGGATAAAGTGGATATCTGCTTAGTGGAGGGATAGCCGGAGTTCTGTATCAAGTCAGTGATCCCATATCGTTGCAGATAGGGAAGGAAACACAACAATCCGGCCGAGGAGGTCAGAAAGCTTTCTTTTTTGGAAGAGATCTCTTCGGCCATAGGTGCCTTCAGCTTCACAACCTCCAAGGATGCTTTCTCCTGCCGGCTCCTTCGTGGCAATTTGGCAAAGCCCTCAGAACGCAACAATTTATAAATGTATTGGTAAGATACCGTATGTCCCGAAGCTTGAAGATGCTGTAGGATATCCTGGGCGGAGTAATTCTTCTTGCGCATATTGACGATTAACCTGTCGAGCCCTTCTGTCGGTTCCTCGTGCTTTCTGCCCTGAACCCTGCTTTTGAAGAAGTAATCTTCTCGCGGTGCCCTGCTGAGATACTTTCTGAAGTCCTTAGCCAGAGAATAGAAGGCTGATTTGGAATACCCGTATCTCGAAGCCACCGTATCGGCATCATCGCCGTTATAGTAGAAATCTCTCAAGGCATCATACTTTTTCTTGATCACCGGCTCCTGTGAGGAGAAATAATCGAACGGCTCCATTTTAGGGCACATTATGTATATTACAATATTACCGAAAATATCATAAAAATGCCCACGAAAAACACGTTATCTTATCAACAGCCTGTTAACAGGCCATTCTACGGCCTTTTGAATAGGAGGTAATCAATTTTATAGTGGCATAAATACTCTATATGATATATATATATACCCTACTATCGAAAATTATAAACAATATTCATATATCTCATTAGCAATGAGAAAGCAGAAATAAAGAAAAGAAATAAAAGGGGTGTTAGTTAGCTATGAAAATCTGTGTTAAAGAATTTTTCTGAGACCACTCCATTAGTTCACGAGCTTTTTCCATTAGAAAACAAACAAGTAGAACTCACCTTCACCGGCGACGAGATCAGTAGCGATGGAGGCCTGTTGCTGCTGCGGGAGGTTGAGAACCGGTTAGGGCTGATTGACCGCATGAGTGCCTGTATTACTGACGATAGAGATCAACGCTACATCGACCATACCCTCAAAGAGATGGTCACCCAGCGGGTAATGCAGTTAGCCGCAGGCTATGAGGACTGTAATGATTGTAATGATCTGCGTACTGATATGATCTTCAAGATGTGTGCCGGGCGATTGCCTCAAAGTGGCCGGGATCTTGCCTCCCAACCTACCATGAGCCGCCTGGAGAACGCTGTTAGTTGGAGAGATCTCTATCGTATAGGAGTGCAATTTCTGGATGATTTCATTCATTCCTATGACAGTGAGCCGAAGATGATCATTCTGGATCTGGATGATACCAATAACAACACCTACGGACAGCAGGAACTGAGTCTGTTCAACAACTATTATCATGATTACTGCTACATGCCTGTGCATATCTATGAAGGATTGTCGGGCGATTTGATCACCACGATTCTTAAACCAGGCCGAAGGAATAAACAAAGTAATGTTGCTTCCCTGCTGAAAAGAATCATTAAGCGTATCAGGGAAGAATTTGCAAATACGATAATCATTGTCAGGGGGGATGCTCATTTTACTTCTGCTGATTTTATGCTGTGGTGCGATGGACAATACAATACCAGCTTTATTACCGGATTGAGTGGGAATAGCAAACTGCATAAACTGGCCGATGTAACCATTAAGAGTGCGGAAAGAGAGTTTAAGCAATATGGTAAGCCTGTAAAACGGTACCACTCTTTCTCGTACCAGGCCGGAAGCTGGGCAAAGCCACAAAGAGTCATTGTCAAGGTCGAAGTATCCAGTATGGGTACCAATATCCGCTATATTGTCACCGATATGTTGGATTTCAGAACACGGGAACTGTATGAAAAAGGCTACTGTGCTCGCGGTGCGGCAGAATTGCGAATTAAGGAACATAAGCTTTATCTTCATTCAGATCGCTCTTCGTGTAGTAGTTTTAAGGCTAATCAGTTCCGGCTGTTCCTGCATTCTATGGCGTATGTGTTGCTGCATGCTCTTCAGAAGGAAACCTTGAGAAATACCGAGTTTGCCAATGCGAGCTTCAAAACCATTCAAAACAAGATTATAAAAACAGCAGCCTGGGTCAGGGAGTTAAAAACCAAGATCAAGGTGGAACTCCCTCGGGGATGTCCGACAAAATCCATACAGTCAAATTGCCTGGAGATGTTCTCCACAATGCGAGTTTAGCCTGGTTCCCATAATGAATTACAGACATATTCATCAGAACGACAGCTGCCGTCTGAGATAAATATGTGTGGATATTTCAAAATCGGTCGGTTTTCAGGGAAAAGTCCCTCAGGATAAAGAGAAAAAGCCTGTGACAGGTAAAAATCTGATCCCAACTGGTGATGCTGAGTGTGTGATCAGCTATCTTAGTGTGCAAACCGGGGTGAAATATCTCCGATTTTGGTGTTCATGAATTATTCAGGCTAGGATTTTGTTTGACATTCTCTTCCGATCTGGATAACTTTAGTCTTTTCAACTCCAGCAGCCATGAAACGAATTATTTCTTCAACGGTGTTTCTATCAATAGTAGTTCTCCTAGTTGCACAGGCACCACAAGCATTCAACTACCAGGCAATCCTGAGAAACCCGGATGGTACAGTCAAAGCAAACGAGACAGTATCCCTTCAAATTAGTATTGTGGATGATAAGGGAGTTTCCCAGTACCTTGAGATACACAACACTCAAACATCGGAGTTTGGTCTTGTCAATGTTGTAATAGGGGAAGGAACTACCTCAGATGATCTCTTATTAGTTGATTGGGCAGCCGGTCCGTATTTTATTGATATAACCGTTAATGGAGTAAATATGGGTTCCAGCCCTCTACTCAGCGTTCCATATGCTTTGTATGCTGAATCTGGCAACGAAGGACCACAAGGCCCTCCCGGTCCGCAAGGTATTCAAGGTGAACAGGGGCCAAAAGGAGATAAGGGAGATCAAGGTGATCCTGGGCCAGTAGGGCCTCAAGGGGAACAGGGGCCTCAGGGCGAACCGGGTGAAAGCAAATGGAATGATGTTACTGAGGGAATTTCTTTTAGTAATGGGTACGTAGGAATCGGAACTTCCGAACCTGAAACATGGCTGAATGTGCAAGAGAATCGAGAAGAAATTGGATTCCCTACCAATACTAGACTCGCTTTATTTCAAAGGAAGTATAACGGAACCAGCGCAACTCTCTCAATTTATGGCTATCCAACGACAAATGAACTTCCTGAATATATTAGAAGCTCTGTGATGCTTTATTCTGCTGGTGATGCTGACAATTTTAAGATTGCATCCCATAATACTAATGGTACAATTCAATTCTTAGCTGGAGGATGGATGACGGATGAATATGAGAGGATGAGGATTACTTCCAATGGAGATATAGGAATAGGAACTACTAACCCTTTATCCAACCTTCATTTATATGGGTCGCACATTCCTCAAACTGGTCAGTTTATTTTATCTGCCCCAACAGACAATGATATTCAGTACTCCTTTCTAGAAGAGGATGAAGTCAAAGCATATATGTGGTGGGATTCCGATCAAGCTGATCTGAGACTTCAAAATAATGAAATTGGAGATCTTAATCTTAACCCCTATGGTGGTAGCATTGGGATTGGAACAAATACTCCCACATCAAAACTGGATGTGAATGGTGATCTACGAGTAAGGGGTGATATAATTGTTGATGGATCGGGAGGTGTAGAACCTCAACTAACAGTATCAGAGCTGCTAGATTTACTTAATAAAGAAGGGATTATACCAAAGAACTACGCTGGTACTGTTACAGACATAGATGGGAATACGTATAAGACAGTTAAGATCGGTGATCAAACCTGGATGGCAGAAAATCTTAGAGTGACAAGATTTAATAATGGAGACCAACTTGATTATGACGATTGGTTACTTTCTGATGGAAGCTATGAATATTCATGGTACGATAATGATCCTGATTTCAATAGGTATACTTACGGGGCTGTATATGCGGCTATTGTTGCAACTGAGACATCTAGGAATATCTGTCCTGATGGATGGCATGTTTCTACTGATGTTGAGTGGGATATTCTCGTAGATTATCTTGGAGGTAGTTCAATCGCAGGAGGAGCATTAAAAGAGGCTGGTACATCACACTGGAATCCCCCAAATCTCAATGGTTCAAATTCATCTGGATTTACTGCTTTGCCTGGAGGACATATTATAGCAGATGGGCCAAGTCTTTTAGGATGGATGGGAAAGAATAGTATAGGAGTTTGGTTTGCACCAAAAGTTAATCCTACAGATATTTATGATTCATATTCTATTCGAATGATCTTCGCTGAATCAACTGAGGTAAAAAGATTCTCTCAATCTGATCAATATACTCGTGCTCACCAAGGAGGTAGTATTAGATGCATCAAAGACATACAATAAACTGTACCTATTGTAATATAATTTTCCTAGATTCTATCGTTATCTCTTCTGGGTTAATCAATTGGATATAATACAACCCCAATCCTTCCCATGAGGAGAGATTCAACTCATACAGGGGTTCTTCAATAGCAGTTTCAAATATCGTTGAGCCTAACTGATTAGAAATCTTTATTGAGTAACCGCTCATTCTTGAATAGTCACCTGTAGAAATGAACACATGGTCCCTGGTTGGATTGGGATATACTTTAATAGTGCTGGTATTGTAAGGCGGGGTAGTACCTGTTAAGACCGCCTCGATAATCAGGGTGTTCGTAACCGAAATTGAGTCATAAACCGGGATCGTATCGTTAATGGTAACGAAGATCCTATCATAATTGAGTGGTGATAGTCTCATTAACTGTCTTATAGCATACGCCAAGATTATCTACTGAAAATATTTCCTCGTCGGTCCTCTCAACAAGTTGCAAAGCAATCTGCTCCTTTGGATGCTGCCTTATTTTTGGCATCTCGACAACATATGACCATTATCGGCAATAAATAATTTACATGTCTTTTATATTTTTGATCAAAGAATTTTCACAAAGAGAAAATGGAAGCAGACAAAACCGCCAGCTTCAAAGAAGTTGATATTAAGGATTTATTCTACGAGAAAAATCCGAAAATGGCCAGGTGGATCCCCGGATTCA
>CAZQXW010000080.1:0-2664 GCA_964597365.1 uncultured Thermoplasmatales archaeon
CGTTTTATGACAGCGGCTTTGCTTTCATTGACGAACGCATCAGCGGCCGCCGAGGGAGTTTTTTCAGGTGCCATTGAGAAGAGAATGATCGCATTCTTTTTTTGATTGAACATCTGCACTTGAGATGCGGTGTTGTTGACCTGCCAGCCTGAGGGGACCGGAAACTGAAATCTGAGTTGAGGATGAAAAAAAGTACTGCCTTCGACATAACCCTGGCGTGGATCTTCGCCGAAGACAATTCTATCGAGCTGCTTTAAATATTGATTGCGATTTACAGCAAATTTGTTTTGTTGAATTTTGGCCCGCCATTCCTGAGTGTCTCGTTTGATGGCGGCAATTCTATCAGGCGGGTTGGGGTGAGTGGAGAACCACCCGGGAAGCCCACTTTGAGCCTCTCCCGGATTGAGCCGCTCCAAGGAGACAAATAAATTCGCCATATGATTGGCGTCGTATCCGGCTTTGGAGGAATACTCGACTCCCAGGGCATCCGCCTGGCGTTCCATATCTCTGCTGAAGCTCAAAAACAGCATGCCGACTCCGAATTGGGCCAGGCCCGCGTATTTGCGAAACGTTTCTGAAATCATCCCCCCCAGCCCCAATCCCAACTGGGCAATCTGGGCCCGGCTATACTGTTGGGCGCTGTGACGCGCGGCTATGTGGCCGATTTCATGGGCCACGACACCGGCCAGTTCGGCTTCGTCGTTGATGTAGGCCAATATCCCCCGGCTCAAGTAAACATACCCGCCGGGCACGGCAAAAGCGTTGACGACCGGACTATCCAGCACCTTGATGGAATAATCCAACTCCGGCTGGTGGCTCAAAGCGCCCAATTTTTTCCCGAGGGCGGTTACGTAACGAGCCAACTCGGCATCCTCATATTGGCCGAAGGTCTGTAAAATTTGTGGATCCGTCTGTTGTCCCATGGCGAGTTCGTCTGCTGGGGACAGGAGCATGAGCTCCCTTTTATGGGTGACCGGGTTTATGGCGCAGGAAAAAGCCCCTGCCATAAGGACAGCGACGATGGCTTTGACAACGGTTTTGGAAACGATGTGTTTATACATCATAAAGCTCCTCTCATGATCTCCCAACCTGGGAACGTTGGGAATTCATATACATTTTATTTAGGACTTTTCTGAGATCCGAGAAATCACTGTTTACTTTGCTTAAGAATCTCGGTAACAAACGATGGGCAAGTTCAATCGTACTCTTCTTTCGATCTGGGATAACAAGGACGACATAAATCTCCGGGAGCAGCCGGCGGAGTGCCTGCATCTTCTGAAGCATTTCTCGGTTCAAAGCTGAGAGAACTGCGATAGAATCCGGTTCTACTGGCCTCCGGAGTCTCTCCCTCAAGTCATCCAGTCTTTTGAAGAGTTCTATTTTACTTTCTGGGATCACCTTATGAACGGCCTTCTCAAGCCTCTTTTCATTTTGATCATCCCCACTTGAATAAAAAAGCAGCTGCATGGCTATTTCTCCTAATACTTAACGAATTATAATGCGAGAAACATGCCAAATTAACAAAACAAGACAATTAATTTTTTATAAGAGGTGAGGAAATCTTAACAGCAGGCATCATACCGACCAACTTACATCAGTTGATCTGTATTTTCTGAGAAGAGTATATAATCGGGAGCGAGACAAGCCGGAAATCCGGCAAGCTTTGTTGATATCTCCGTCCACAAAAGACATCAGGTCCTTCAGATACTGTTGCTCTGCTCTAGAAACTGCTGCTTTCCGAATCTCTTTTAATTTGGGCGGCTCTTTAGCAACGCTCGAACGCATCTCTGGCCGACCGGCCCTTTGTTGGAAAGAATTCCGGACCACCTGAATACGAATATACGTTGGAAGGTGCTTGGGGTAAAGCATGGGTTCATCCTTTGACGAAAGCAGAGCTTTCTCCAGCGCCTGAATCAGTTCTCGCACATTGCCGGGCCATTTATATGCGGTCACGACATCCCAGAATTCAGGAGAGGCTCCTTTTTGCGGTATTCCAAACCGCTCGCACAAGGCGTTCATATAAAAGACCGTCAATTTTTTGATGTCTTTGATAAGTTTTCTCAAGGGAGGCAATTCAATACTAAGAGTCCGGAGCCGAAAGAATAGATCTTCCCGGAATTGTCCCTGCCGGACCATGTTTTCCAGATTACAGTTTGTGGCCGCCACAAGCCTGAAATCGCTCTTGACTTCTTGACTTCCTCCGACAGGACGGAAGCGGCGCTCTTGAATCACCCGGAGGAATCGCTTTTGAATCGAAAACGGCAGCTCCCCGATCTCATCTAAAAAAAGAGTTCCTCCATCGGCCTGCTTGATCAGCCCCTCCTCGCTTCGTTCGGCTCCGGTGAAAGAACCTCGCACGTGCCCAAAAAGAACGCTTTCAACAAGCGTTTCGGGAAGCGCCGTGCAGTCAACGACCACAAAATTTCTTTTGGCCCGGGAGCTGTTAGAATGAATAGCCTTTGCAAAAAGCTCTTTCCCGGTTCCGGTTTCGCCGGTGATGAGAACATTGACATCGCTGTCAGCGGCCTGGGCCAGAAGTTCCAGACAAGCAGTGATTTTTGGCGAATCTCCGATAATGCCGTTTCTTTTTAAATCGACAGACGGCTTCCCCGATTTTCTTTCTGCTCGATATTCCAGAGCCCGGATAATGGAGAGCTTGAGGGT
>CAZQXW010000080.1:2764-4815 GCA_964597365.1 uncultured Thermoplasmatales archaeon
GTGCCGAGACAGAGTGATGCCCCAATCGGGTGACGACATTCGCAATCCAGTCGCAAATAATCTTATCATCATCTATGATAAGAATCTTGGCCATTAGACTCATTCCTCTTTTGACTTTGAGAAAATTCTATTAAATTAAATTTTTGGTGTCAAGCCCTGGAATCGCGCACTCTCTTAATCAGGAGATGCGTCGGGTCAGGGCAGGGGTGGAAGGAATTAGAGGCGCCCGGCCTCGCCAGCAGCATAAGAAGGGGCGTCCTCTCGCAGGGGAGGACGCCCTCTTCATATCAGTCGATAGAACGACTTCCCGCTAAAGGACCAACGCGATGACTAAAATCACAACACCGACGGCTGCGATGAGGAGTAGATCTCTTGAGCTGAGACCTCCCCCGGCATCGGAAGCTGTGATTACGTCTTGTCCACTGATCACCAGCTGAGTTGACGTGTCCTCCTGTTGAAGCACCGGTTCTTGAATAGCGACGGCATAGGAAGAGACCAACACGATCATCAACAGGACGCTCCAGATCTTAACTTTTCTTTTCATTCGGATTCTCCTTTTTTTGAATGTTTTCAAGTCTGGCCCTTTCGATGTAAAGGGCCCTGACTTGCAGATAATGAGTTCGGATAAACCCCTCACCGGGGGCAAGCCGGAGAGCCTGACCGAGAGACTCCAAAGCCGGGACAAGCCTGCCTTGATTGGCATAAGCCAGGCCCAGGACGTCATGGGCGTAAGCGCTTTTTTCGTCCAAGCTGAGGGCTTTAAGGGCATAAGCCTCAGCCTCCTCGGCCTTGCCTTCTCTAAGGCTGACCATAGCCAGGCTGTACAAGGGATAGGGATCCTCGCTGAGGGACTCTCTGGCTTTTTCCCACTGCTCCTTCGATTTCTTGAATTCCGACCTCCGGTAATAGGCCGTGGCCAGATTGATGGGGGTCAGAGGATCGTTTTGCAGAGCGGGAAAAGGGAAAGCGCTTTGATCGGGGACCACGGCCATCATCCACCGGGACTGGTTCCGCCTCTTTCCCAGCTCCCAGACCTTCATGAAATCCTCGGACGTCATGGCATTCCGGCCTCCAAAATAAGGGTCATGGAAGATGATCTGATCCTCGTCATCATCAAACCCGATGACCACCCGGTAATGTCCTTTGGCTAATTGTTTTATGGCTTTAGTTAGAACGATCACCGGGATGTCTTTCCCAACCACATCCTTCAAGATCTGCAGGTTTCCCTGGAAAGAGTAGCTCTCAAATCCTTTGGTTCGCGGATACAGGACCAGATCGGAGTTATAGGTCGCCTGGTTTTCGGAATCATAGATCTCATCCGTGATTTTCTGCTGGCTGAAGGACTGCATTTCATCCCAGTAGTTGAGGACCATAACCAGGCAGGCCGGGCCGCAATAATTTCTTCCCAGCCATTTTTCGAAGGGAACCGTCTGGATCAAATATCCCTTTTCAGGCTTGATTTTCTGGTATTTGAATACCTGAGCGGAAAAGAGACAGGGGGCAATCAGCCCCAAGCCAACGAGGAGTCCCCATATCCGTCTTGAAGCCCGGATTTTCGGCCAAATCATTTTGGTGTTTTCCCCGCTAAAAAATTTTCTTTCCCTGTAATAGTTTGACGACCAGAACGATCACGGCAATAACCAGAAGAATGTGGATCAGGCCGCCGAAGGTGTTAGCCGTTAAAAGACCCGCCAGCCACAGAATAAACAGTATAACTAAGATTGTCCAAAGCATATTAACCTCCTTTTTTCTTTTTTTCTTTTGCCTCTCGCTGTCCTGTGCCTATCGGTTATGGGACGGTACAATAGACTCGGGAGAAGCTGCCTAGTTAGATGCAGTATTCATGCCAAGATCTTTCCGCTTATTTAGCTTCTGTCATTATCTTTCTTTTCTTCTGTTCTTGACCCTTTTTCTCTGAAAGTAACCCAGTATCGTCTTTTTTGAGGGCGTGGAATTCTTTTGATCCCGGCTTTATTCCCAGACGCTTGGCGATTACGCCCCACCCTTGACCCCTATTGGCCATGTAATAATTTTCAACGGTATCGATTGGC
>CAZQXW010000080.1:4915-6142 GCA_964597365.1 uncultured Thermoplasmatales archaeon
TTTTCCCATTGGACCAGACAGCTAATCCCCTTTCGTTGTAAATGACGAGATTTCCATCATCTTGTATCGCCAATTTTGCGTTTTTGTAACCATCTGTTTTTGTCTCCCAAACCACTCTTCCCCTTCTATCCTTGAGTACTAAATTTCCATTTTCCTGCATAACACACTCTACGGCTCTTCTTCCGACTGTACTGCTGCTCCATATTGCTTTTCCTTGACTATCGTAGGCAACTAAGTTGCCATCTTCCTGCAGGGCTAGGGTGTATTTACCATTCTGAGATCTGATAAACTCATTGGCTAACAGTTTTTCGCCTTTTGATAAACTGTCTTTGATCCTTCCCGTAGACCATACAGTTAATCCTCGTTCGTTATAAATGACCAGGTTTCCATCATCTTTTATCTCCAATCTTGCGTTTTTGTAACCATCAGTATTCGTCGACCAAATCACTCTTCCCCTTCTGTCCATGAGCACTAAATTTCCATTTTCCTGCATAACACACTCCACGGCTCCACTTCCGGCTGTACTGCTGCTCCATATTGCTTTTCCTTGATTATCAAAAGCTACTAAGTTGCCATCTACCTGCAGAACTAGAGTGTATTTACCGTTAGCTGATTTTAATTCCTCTGAAGCCCTTAGTTTTAGTTTTTCATTCTGCCTCAGAGTATCCTGCATCACTCCATTTCCTGCATAGACTGACATTGAAGCCAATAATAAGATAAAGGCTGTCAATAAAACCATTTCCGCTTTCTTGATTTTCATTATTTCCTCCTTTGCCTCTCGCCGTCCTGTGCCCATCCGCTATTGTATGGAACGACGGACTGGTGAGAAGCTGTCTAGTTAGATGCAGTTTTCATGCCAAGGCCTTTTTGCGTTCACGGCCTGTCAGGAAATTGATGTCCTCTATGGAAGACGGCGGAATTTCAGGTGACCGGGGATTCAAAGCCTCCGGTTAAGAGGATCGATCTGTTTTCCCGGCTAAGAAATCGAACTATAAAACAGCACTTTTCCTATTAAACGGTATATTTCCTGCCGCACCACTCCAGGTTGATTCTAAGAAGCAACTATCTCCTTCTCCTAATCAATCGGTAAACGATCAGGATCAGGATCGCTCCGAGAACCGCTCCGATGAACCCGGCAGGCTGGCCCTCTCTATACCAGCCGAGGTATTGTCCGATGTAGGTCGCTACAAAGGACCCGGCGATACCAAGAAGAATCGTAATAATAAA
>CAZQXW010000081.1:0-5940 GCA_964597365.1 uncultured Thermoplasmatales archaeon
TTATAAACAAAGATTATTTATAATACATTTTAATTAACACGTGTTAATGGAATAGTGTATGATATATATCTGATAAAATTATAATATTTGAAAAATTATAAATGTAAAGTTAATATATCCTACCGCAATAAAAATATTTTATATGTAAAAGGAGGAGAAAAAACATGAGAAATAAAATCAAAAAAATATTTTTTATTACGCTGATGACATTTTTCTTGTTGTCTACAAACGCTATAGCAATAAAACAAACTAAAACCTCTGATGAAAATTATGTAGATAATCAGTATTTTGACTCTGAGACTCTAAACAAAATAATATCACAATCAAACGAAGATTCAGATTTAGATCCTCTAGTTGATTTAGAGGTAAGTGTTATTATAAAAGAAATCCGTGGTTTTGATAAAATAGATTTGTTTTCTGACCCTGATTTTTATGTAAAAGTATTATTTGAAGACGGCAAAGAATACACAAGCCCTGTTTGGGAAAATAAAAATCACGTGGTAGAAGAATGGGTTGTAACGCAGGATGTGCCAGATAACAATGAATGGGTAAATATTACAATACAGTTATGGGATAAAGATCCAATAAGCGATAAACTATGCGATATATCTGTTAATAATAACTATGGACTTATACAAAGAGATATAAACGTAATGTATAACCTAAAGACTGGACATTGGTATAGTTATGGGGATGATATGATAACACCCCCTGATTCCTGGACTGTTGATTACAGCGGTTATGGCAGAGCAAATGGATGTGATGACAACAGCATTTATGAAAATGATTTAGATTGCGAATTGTTTTTTGACATTATACAAAATGATTTTGATGGGGATGGTATTCCATATTGGACAGAAGTAAATATATTTGAAACAGACCCAGAAGTTGATGATACTGGAAGAGATGATGATTCAGACGACGTTCCAATAGAATGGGAATATAAATGGGGTAATCGACTTGATTATGTATTCGTAAATGATACATTAGAGTTCGAATTTTTATGGGAATATGATCCATTTGAATACAACGATCATAAGAATTTAGACCCTGACGAGGACAGTTTGAACAATTACGAGGAATATCTCGTTTCAGAATGGGGATCTGATCCTTTTAGAAAAGATATTTTTGTCGAACTTGATAAAATGGATGCAGGTCCAAATGGTGAGCCAAAAAGTGATTTGCCAAACGAATCTAGAGAACTAATTTACATGGCATTTAATAAACAAAATATAGTATTTCATCTAGATGATGGAGAAATGGGTGGAGGAGAGGTAATACCCTTTGATAACGAAGGTGAAGAAACAAATCGAACAGAGATAAACGAGATATATAATGATTATTTTCTACATGGAGATGAAGACAATTGGAGAAAAGGTGTTTTTCATTATGGGCTGATGTTATACAATTCTGTAGGGGTATCTGGATATATGTTTCGTAACAATGCGTTTCAAGTATCAAGCAAAGGTCTTGATAAAAAATCCACGCAAATTGGTAGCAGAGACAGGGACGTAGTCTATGTAAGTGCATATATGCATGAGCTTGGCCATACCTTAGGGTTAACATGGCTAGGCGGTCATTATCAACAAGGTAAATACTTCTGGCAGATTGGCTGGTGGAGATGGAGGCCATATAAAAGCATCATGAATTATGGTTATATGTATGGTTTTATACATGATCTAGTAGATTTTTCAGATGGATCTCGCGGTAAAAATGATTTTGATGATTGGAATAATATAGATTTTGATTATTTCGAACAATAAAATCTTTTTTTTCTTTTTTTAAAACTTAACACTATCGAAACATGTAAAAACATGTTTTTACTTACAAGGTTCGATTATGAAAATTAGAAACATTAATCTAAAAGCAATCGAAGCGCGCAGATATATTAAACCAAACGAGCGTCCAAAGAAAGTAAGAATCGATCATAACAGTTCGTTTACCCATGTCTCATATGATTCAGAAAACCGTGGTACAATTGAATTTCAGTATACAGCAAGCTATAGCTCGGTTGGAATGATAAAAATTGAAGGCTCTCTTATACTAGAACATGAAGATGTTAAAAAAATTGTAGATGATTGGAATAATTCAAAGAAAATGCCAAACGAGATAGCAAGTCATCTTCACACAGCAATCATGCATGCTTGCGTTCCACAAGCCGTAGGAATTGCAAAGGATCTTACGTTGCCGCCACCAATACCACTTCCACAGGTAAAACTAGGACAAAAACCTAGCAAAGCAGAATCTGGGCCAGAAGTAGCCTAAAACCTTTTTTCTTTAAAAATACTAATAAACAAAATATGTATTCATCTCAAATAATGGAATCTATAGTAATCTCAATTGGTGGATCAGTGCTTTTTTCAGGAGAAGTTGAAAGCGATTTTTTTAAAAAATTAAACTTGCTTCTTCAAAACATCTCAAAAAACTACAAAGTATATTTAGTAGTCGGTGGTGGAAAAAAAGCAAGAAAACTCATCAAAGAAGGCAGACAAAAAGGTCTTTCTGAAGAAAAACTGGATACTATTGGAATTGGTGTTACAAGAGAGAATGCAAAATCACTTGTTGATTTGCTTGACAATTCAAATATAACTATTCCCAAATCTACAGATGAAGCAAAGGGCATGTCTGAGAAAATAATTGTAATGGGTGGTACGACACCAGGCCATAGTACAGATATGGTTGGAGCAGAGCTTGCAGAGAAAACATGTGCTTCTAAATTTATAATTGCAACTAATGTTGATGGAGTGTATGATAAAGATCCAAACAAACATGTTGATGCAAAAAAATATGATGAAATTACAATTGATGAATTAATCAAACAGCAGGGAACCGAGTGGAAAACTGCTGGAAAAAATACTGTAATTGATGGTCCAGCTCTTGCTATAATTCATAAAACAAATATACCTACTTTTGTTTTAAATGGTAAGTATCTAGATGAACTAGAAAAAGCAATAACTAATCAAAAGTTCAATGGGACAATGATTAAAAAATAAATGGGAAAATTAAAAAAAAGATACCAAAAAACAACAATATAAAATAAATTACTATCATAAAAGTTAACCATATTTTAAATTCTTTAGGATTATCCTTTTTGAAAATTGGATATTGGCCACCAAAAGGACCAAGATTAACGATACCAATTTTTTTCATCTTTGACACGTCTTTTATTAGTCCATATAAACCTAATATTGTTAGAAAAAAGCCCATGCCATAAAAAAGTAATAAATGCTCTAATATCATATTCTTACATATACGTTTTTTAGCTTAAGTAATTTATTTTTCAAAAACAAAGAAATAAAAAAAGAAAAAGATTTTGTTTTAACGTACAAAATCAATATCTACACTTTTTTTAGCAACTGTTATTGGTGCAGGTGCTTGTTGTGTAACAGCGTTTCCGCTTGGTCCAAGTATGTTTGGTGATTGTACACCAGTCATAATGGCCATTACACGGCATTTTCCTTCAAACTCAGGAATTACTCTTGCGCCAAGTATGACATTTGAATAGCAGTCCAAGTCTTCAGTAAGTGACTTTGCAACATCTTGTACATATTTTAGACTCATGTTTGGTCCGCCAGTAATATGTACGAGTGCACCGGTTGCTCCTTTGTAATCTACATTTAGTAACGGATGATTTAGTGCTTCCTGTACTATTTCATCGACTCCAGCACCTTCTTCTGCTTCGCCCCAAAGCATAACTGATAGTCCACCCTGGGCCATGATTGCTTTCATATCTGCATAATCAAGGTTTATAAGAGATGGTACTGTAATTGTCTCAGATAGTCCTTTGACTGTTTCTGCAATCATTTGATCCATTACAGAAAATGCTTGGTTGATTGGTAAGTTTGGAACGAATTCCAATAGTCTGTTGTTATCTAAAACAACGGTGCTGTCTGCTTTTATTCTTAATTTGTCAAGTCCTTCATCTGCTTTTATGAGACGGGCACGCTCAACATTGAATGGAGTAGAAACCATACAAGTTACAACTGCATTGTGTTTTTTTGCAATTTCTGCTACAACTGGTGCAGAACCTGTTCCAGTACCTCCACCCATACCAGCAGTGATGAATACTAAATCGGAGTCTTTTACTAACTCTTCTATTTCATGTTGGGATTCGCGAGCTGCACGCTCTGCGACATCTGGAAAACCACCCGCTCCAAGGCCGCGAGTCATTCTTCCACCAATAAGAATCTTGTGATCTGCATCGACAAGGTCCAAGGCTTGTTTATCGGTATTAATCGCTATTGTGTCTGCTCCTTTGACACCAAGTTTATTCAATCTAGTTACTGTGTTTCCGCCTGCTCCACCACATCCAACAATTGTAATGCGTGGTGTGCCAAACATATCATCAGTGTTTATATTTAACCTGCTCTCCTCTTCCATTTTATTACTAACTGCGTCTTTTATAAATGCTTCCATATTCTTATTTTCTCCCATTTTACTCCATTCCTCCTAAAGTTTGCTGGTAGTTGAAGGACGCCCATCCCCACAGGCGCCCTTCGATTAGGGGTGCATCCCATCCCCTCCAAGTGTTTAAACTTCTATTTTTTCATATAAGGCTCAATGGATTCAACTGCAAGTTCCAGTTCTTGGACCTTTTTGATTTTATCTGCCTTTTCAATTATGTTGTTGGCATAGTTTTTGATAAAATCGTTTACAGCATGTCGGATAACTTCAGATCTTGTTGCAAACTCCCCGGCTCTAATAAAAAGGTCGATAGAGTGTATATCGTGCTGGGGCAATCGTATTGTTATCCTTTGTGTATCCATTTTTCTCCTCACATATTTGTGTCGCCAGATTGGCATCATCGGTATGACTTATGCATGTCATTTTTATGCCTACCAAATGACAAAAGACATCATTTGTCTGACAAACGTAGAGAGAATGTACCACTTAATTTATATAATTTTCGCTATTTCTTGCAGGTGTATATGCAGGTATATATGTAGAAAATTATACATGCACGATTCTTGCAAAAGCAACTGTTCCAGAAATCTTTTCTATTTTTACTTTCACACTTGTTCCTTTTACTGCTCCTGAGACATAAATAGTATATTTATCATGATATGCAATGCCATCGCCTTTACGACCTATGTCTTTAATAGTCAAATCTAGAACCATTCCTTCTTTTAGTGACTCTGAAGGTTTTTGAACCACTTTTTTCTTTCTCGATTTAACTGATCTAAACGCACCGCATGCATCACAACGTATCAATGTCTGACGGCCTTTTTTGACAAGATGTGTGTCGGGCCTGTTGCATTCTGAACACATTACGAAAGTATCTATGTAGTCTTTTATCTTGTCTTGAATACTTTTGGCAGGGATTTTTCCTTGGAATACTGCTCTAGGGCCGTTCATCTCGCCTGCTGTCCCAAGACCACCAAGTAAAAACTTGATAACAAGTTCAGGTTCTCTGTTTATTGCATCAGCAATTTTATCAAAGTTTTTTATAACCGTTGTGTTCCCTTCATAAAAAACTTCAGCTTTAGGAAGTTTAAACCTATCCTCTTCTACTTCCTTTTTTGGGACACTTTCTACTACTCTTTTAAGTAAATTCTTGTAATCTAAATCAGACATATTGTCAACTGCGTATATAGTCACTATCTAAAAATCTTTTGACAGAAAAAGAGAAAAACCCCCTCTAAAAGTTTTTCTTTTAAAATCTTTGAATTTTTGGTTTTGCTTTCATACCCATAACCAGGTTTCCACTTCTCATTGCTCTTTCAGCAACGTCTGTGTCACGGGTAAATACTTTACTATTTCCTTTTTTCCAATACCAGATAAATTCTGTCATTTCTCTCCCCCAGAAATACTAGCAAATGTAGACCAGCAAATCTTAACCGAGTTTATATAACTTTTTATTTTTCAGTGGTGTAATTTGCTAAAAGCTATCAACCAATAAATTATTAATATATAATCTTGTTACCGAGAAAAAGTTAAACC
>CAZQXW010000082.1:0-5939 GCA_964597365.1 uncultured Thermoplasmatales archaeon
ACTTTGTGGTTGTAATGTTTACACTCTATGCAGTGTATTGGTTTAATAAAAATGATAGGAGTTGATCATTAATGGAAAAAGAAATAAAGTATAAAGACCTTTCAAGAGGATTAAAGGCATTTGTAGTATTGGGTTGGATGTCAATATTAACTTTTTTGTTTAAGGTAGCATTATTTGTTCTAATCTTTGTTTATTATTTGACAGTTTAGTAATAAATATTTGATAAAAGTTTACCAAACTTGCGACCACCCCATAACTTTAAAGCAGTTTCGCACTTAGAACTTTTGCAACCTTTGAATCTTAAATAGAACTGGGCAATAGATTTTAAGTCTTCTTCTTTAAGGTATTTGTTTTTGATTATTTGTTTTGCTCTTTCTACGCCAGAATTAATGCCTAATCTTTTAGCTTGGCGTTTGGTAAGCCCTGCTTTATTAAGTTTTCTCTCATCTAATCCTTCTTTTGCAGCTTTTTTTGCATAAAAAGGTATTTTAAGTCTCTTAGGCATACCAATAATAAGAAAAATGCATATAAATATTTTTCTATTCAGCCAAAACTCTATAATAAAACTTGTAATCTGATGTTATTTTCCTTTCTACAAATTTACCGTGAATTAATTTTTTTAGATTGGATTGTGTAGATCCTAGTGTTTGTCCTAATGCAGAAGATAACTCTTTTGTATCTATCCATCTGCCTTTTTTGTCTTCTAAATATTTTAATACTCTTTCTTGGCACATCTAATATCACCTCTAGTAATATATTAAGGTAATACTTTTGAATATATAAAGTTTATGGTAATAAAGTTAAATAATATATTTAAGAAAAATATTTAAAGGAGTTAAACATTCATATTTGTATGAACAAGGATATTAAAGTTTATGAATGTAAATGTGAAAGGTGTGGTAAAGAATGGATCACAAGGAAAAGAGAATTGCCAGTAGTGTGTCCTGGTTGTAAATCGCCATACTGGAACAAGGAAAAGAAAAATGATAAATAAATGGGTATTGGTAGGTGGCTGTTTGATTATAGCAATAATAATATTTTTTGGATGGTATTATTTAAAGATTAATGGTTATGAATGACAGGAGGCAAACAAAATGACAATAAATGAGCTTTTTTTATTGGTGGGAATGTTGTTAGGGGTTTTATTATCTTTAGTATTTTATCTGATGAGTTTATATTTTGAAAAAGATTCTAAAGACAGAGAAGAAAGGATGATTAATAAACTTTCAAAGTTGATGGACAATAAGGATAGTATAGGAGGCAAACAAAATGCAAGAACTAAAAAATAGGGTTTATGAAGTTATAAACGATCTTAACCAAAACTGGGTTAAAGAATTAAAAGATGCTGAGAAAGAAAATCGGGGAATAGACATAACAGAAATGTTTGGTAAGTTTTCAGAAAATATGAAGATTTTAGAAAAACATTTCAGGGATGCAGAAATGAGAATAACAGTTAAAAAGAAAGGATTATTTGGGAGGTAAAGATGGAACAAGACCAAGAAAAAATAATAGAAAAGTTAAGAACATATTTAGAAGATAAGAATGATTTAGACCTGGAACAATGTTATTTCTTAACCAAAGCAATGAATGAGATGTATTGGGATGAGATACAGTCTGATACCGATTCTGATGATGAAGAAGATGACATTGAAGACAATTCTGAAGATGATGATGAAGATTATGAGGATGAAGACAATTCAGAATCGATTGATCAGGTAGAAGAAAAAGAATTGCCTAAAGAAAAGGTTAACCCTAAGAAGTCTAAGCTTGAAGAAGAAGACGAATATGATTTTGACGAACCATCATCAATAATTAAAAAGCCAAGGATTAAGGTGAAAGAATAATGGTATTTGGCAAGTCAATGATAACTAATAAAAAAGCGTTAGAAGTGTTTGAACAGATGAAAACTTCATTGTATAATGCAGTTTATGAACAAATAACTAAAACAGTTTATGCAGAACTTAATGAGAAGATTGAACAAATAGTTGAAACACAAAATAATATTAATCGCATGCAAGAAGAATTAAATCAAAAGATTAATATGGTATGAAAGACAAAAAAGGATTAATCCGGTTCATTATTGATGATTTGAAGGGTGATTTTGACTTTTTAAGGCGGGTTATTTGTGGCAAATATAGGCCTAAATTGAACAAAAAATATTTAAATGAGTTGTTAGATTTAAAAGGCATAATAAAACAGAACTGGTTAATGTTTTTTGTTGTTGCTTTTGCTTTTTCTTGCGGTTTCATTCTTGCAACAGGTATTGCAGAGTATAAATGTAATGATTATATTCAAAACGAAATATTGACTGATAGTGCATACTTTTACCAAACAGAGATGATCAGTTATGAAGAATTAATGAATGGGAGTAGCAAAGATAATATGGCATCAGATAATATCTCACTACTCCCAATATCTTAGGGGGTCATAGAAATAAAATAAAAAATAAATAATCCGTTAGGATTATTCTTTCTTTGTCCACATTCCAATGATGATTTTACCCACCAAGGATAGGACAACTACCGCTGCAAATGTACCGAATATTGCAAGTCCTGCCGAAAAATTATCAGCCGCACCTTGTGCGTCTGTATCGGCAAGATAAGTTACAGTACAATTAACCGCTGTACCGTTAAAGGTTGGGTCTGTTAGGTATATGTATCCACCATCTTCGTCTCCTTCTTGAACAGTATAATTGCTTGAATCAAGACTTATTAATCCATTACTAGCATTTACACATCCTGTCAGGTCTTGAAGGTAAGGATATTCTCCTGTGCTTCCAACCAAAACGCTTGTATTGATTAATGGAGTGATTCCATTCTCTGTTGCAGTTGTCTGGCTTCTTAAGTGATAAGAATATTCCTCAGTCAATGCAACTCCAGTCAATACAACAGCAGCTAATGCTATCATTGCAACAGCACCTAGCATCCATTGTTTAGTGTTCATCTTCGTTTTCTTCGCTTAGATCTTTTAGAAGTTCTGGACTTTCGTTTCCTGCGTGACTTAGATTTTCGTCTTTTACTTTTAGTAGTTTTACTTCTTTTCTTAGAAGACCTGGACTTTCTAGTCCTTTTTCTTTTAGGTTTTATCCTGTTTAAAACTTTTTTAAGTTGACTTTCTGTCACTATTCTATAAGTGTAACCTTTCTTTATTTGTCCAGAAATCCCTTTTTTCAATCTAGTCAATGTAACTCCTGATTTAGCAGGTATTGCACCTACCCAATCTTTACTGTTCTTTCTCTTCACTAATATATAGTATTTTACCATTTTGAAAAAAAGGGATGTAAGTCAAATTGACTTACATGTCGCTTCCTTGGAATAGTCCGATTATTATCTTTCCAACTAAGCTTAGTGCGATAACTACCATGAATGTACCAAATATTGCAAGTCCTGCAATAAAAGCATCCGCAGTAGTATTATCTACCTTTCCACTATCTTTGTATCCCTGTACAACTGCCAAACCTGTTAGAGTTATAGCTGCAAGAGAAACTGTTGCGACAGCATAGCCGCCCATTTTTTTAATTCCAGCATCCATTTTCAAATACCTCCATATTTGTTTAAAAAAGAATAAGTAAAAATTACTTATAAATATAAGTAAATTAGTTATATTGTTACACTATACGTCAGCTTTCTTGGTTGCCCAGATTATGCCTGCTAACAATGTTGTCAACAAAGGAAATAACCACATTTGATGGTCAGTCAATAATACTTTAATAGTGCCTGCTTCAATTATTTGTACAGCACGAAGTATAAAACTTAATATGGTTACTGCTGTGCCTGAATACATTGCATTGTTAAGTGGCTGATCCTTAACGGTGTTTGCCGCTTTAAACAATATATACCACAATACCATCAAGATTATAAAAAATAACCATCCATCATATATGCCATTAATGTTGATCGCAAATTCGTGAAAAGAGGTTACATTAACTAAATCAGTTACATTGTTTAGGGTTACATTGGTAACATTTTGTGTCATTCCGATTGGCATTATACATCATCCCTCAAGTAAGCTGATATTAATATGAACCCTACATATACAACCACTATCATGCCCAGTTGTGTAATTATTGCAGGTATTTCTGTATAGTATTCTACAATTATGCCTGCTATCTCAAAAGGCGTAGTAACAAGCCCAACTATTGACTTTAGTCCTCCAATGGCTACACTGGCCAAACCACCTAGTATATCTGCCTGAGAACCTGCAGGCGGACTAAGCGAAGTTATGCCTGCTTGAAGTTCTGCAATACCCTCAACAAGGTTAAGGCCTTTTAACCTTTCCATTATGTTCATCTCTACCCCCTCATGCAAACGGGTATCTGTTTCATTGAAACCATAAGATTCTTGGAAACCGTCATAAACTTGTGTAAAAAGCCCAAAAAAGAAAGCCATAACTACTAAAGATGCTACTGCGTGTCTAAGCATAGTTACTGAAGTCATTGTCTACTGTACCTCCCTATTATAACAACAAAAATGCATAAAACAATTATTAAGGATACAGTATACCAAGGTAATAATGTTAATCCAAGCACCCAGGCAAGCACAAAAGCTGCACCGCCACCCAATACTTGATGTTCACCATTGCCTGCATATATTAATATTCCGCCTGCAACTAAAAAGAAAACTGCAAAAAGTGCATCCAAACCAAAAGTTTCTCCAGAACTCTCAGAAGTATGGAACACTACATTTTTTGAGCATAATACTTCGCTACCATTCTGTTCAAGATAACCATAAACAGTGTAAGTATATGTGGACATAGGTATACCCACCTCATAACTGTAACCATCTATTGATTGGTTAGAACAATTATCAAACACTAAAACATTGCCTACATTACTACCTCTATAAGCTTGTATGCATCCAGTCACATAACCTTCTAGTTCAGGGTTAGATGACCATGTCATCTTAACAGTATCATTGCCTGTTTTTTCAAGATTACAAGGTATAGATAATAATCCCAAATACTCGTTAGTATTTTGTTCTGCAACATCAACATAATATGTTCTCTCAGTCTGGCTTTCAATATGGCAAGAAGTAAACCCTTCTGGTTCAGTATATACCTGTCCATCGATTATGACTTCATAACTATAAGCCTGTAAAAGTAATTCAATGTTGGCAGTAGTCTCTCCAGATATTATTGATGTACTCTCAATCAAGTTTCTTGTACCGTCAGCCTCACAAGCATATATTTTCATTGTACCATCTATTAATTGGAAATTGGTTGTCAACCAATTATATGTAACTGTTGAAGAGTTTAAAACTCCAATCATGTAAAGCGAAATGTTTTGGTAAGGATTATTACTTGCATTTAATGGGTCTGCTTCTGGAATGTTAATAATTCTAGTAACATAATCATCTTTTTGTAATGTTAAGTCTCCCCACCATTCCCAATTATAAGAAAAGTCTGTGAGTTTTAAGTTAGTACAATAAGACAAATTGTATATTTCTGTTCTTGAACCAGATAATGGATAATTGTAAGTGCCATCATAAAAGTTTAAATCATAATTGTATGTTACATTAATATTTTCATCACTAACCTCATCAAAAAAAGTTATATTAAGTATCTCGTTATTTAAACTAGAGTTACATTCTCCAATCTCTATATCATACACTGTTTGGTTTTGATTATTTGTAATATTAAGTGTAGAGTTTGAACTGTTATAATAATAAAAGTGTGTAATGTTTTGTATTCCAGTATAGCCCTCTATTAATACCGTTCTTGAATAATTGACAAAACTAGAATTAGAGAAATCTTTTGTTAAGGTATAATTATCTCCATCAAGGTTAAGTATGGGATCCCAGTCTCTATTAAACCCATCAAATTCAATTTTATATATAGTAGAAAAACCATTCAATACTGGATCAGAAAATTTTTCAGTAATATTATAAGTATAAAATGTATATTCCTCTGATATGATGTTCAGTTCTCCGATGGAATTGAAT
>CAZQXW010000083.1:0-5890 GCA_964597365.1 uncultured Thermoplasmatales archaeon
AATCACAGTTGCTATAGCTGCTACAGTGTATGTCTATGTAAGTGGAATGTTAGGTAGTGGACCTGAAAGTACCGCTACTGTATCAATGGTTCAATCGGGTGGTTATGTTTCCATTACAGGTGTACAAAATGGACCTGTTGCCAATGCTAGTGCTTCTGCTATTTTTGTAAATCAAACAAGTGGCGAATCTATACCTGCTACAATACTTGCAGGTAATGGAGATGCGACTAACGTAGATGGTGGAGATACAATTAGGACGCCCACTTTAGGCGATACCGCTGGATGGAAATATACTGTACAAATATTGTATGGCGGAGATGCAATAGGTACTTGCGTATATACTGTACAATCTTAATCAAAAAACGATAATTTTTTCTCTTTTTTTTATTTTTTTTTAAACTAAACTATTTTTTATTGTTTAAACTAGTAAATTTAAAAATTTATTTTTCTTTATAACACGAAACTTATAAACAAATAATTATTATAACTTGTAAGTGGTGAAAGAACATATGGCAAGATTCTGTCCATCCTGTGGACGTAATATACCACCTGATGCAAGGATGTGTCCATATTGTGGAAAAACACTTGCTATGCATGAAGGCATAATGCATAATCAAGCTGCAGTGGAACAAAAAAAAGATAAAACATTGTTGACTATTCTTCTGGCTATAGTAATAGTTGTTCCTATGATAATTGCAATAGCTGCTACAGCATATGTTTATGTCAGTGGAATGAACGGCCCCACACCACCACAAATGACGCCAAATATAGGTTTTACTGCAGATAAAGATGTGGGAACATTAAGAGTCATAAATTTTTATTCTTACTCTGATGAAGATTTACGATGGGCTGATTTTGAGATTACGGGTGATTGTGATACTTCAGGCTTAGGAACATACGTCCTCAAGGATGACCTCATCACTGATTGTTCAGGTGCAATTACTATTATACACAAACCGACAAACTCGTTAATGGGAACCTGGACATTCACTTAAAATAAACAAAACAACTTTTTTATTTTTTTTAAATCTTTTTTTGCAACGAAAAATATTTAAATGTGAACTCACATAATACACATAGGGTGATTACTTATGCCTAATATAACATTGTCCTTACCAAGTGAATTGCATAAATTTGTAAAAAAACACAATGAAATAAATTGGAGTGAGATAGCTCGTAGAGCGATATCTACACAAGCTAAAAAAATCCAACTCATGGAAAAACTTGTTGAAAATAGTGATTTTACAGAAGAAGATGTAGAAGAACTTGACAAAAAAATCAAATCTGGCCTTTTAAAAAGGTTTTCAAAATGAGAATTATAGTTGATACTAACAGGATAATCTCATCATTACTAAAAAGGGGATGGACCAGAGAAATTATTACTTCTACTAATTTTGAGTTCTACACTATTGACTATGTTCTTGATGAACTTAGAAAGCATAAGAAATATGTTCTAAAGAAAGCTGGAATGAATGAAAAAGAATTTGAACTTTTATTTAGCCTGGTCATGGATAATATAAGAGTAATACCTGACAAAAAAATAAGAAATCATATGCAAAAGGCAACAGATATAATGAAGAACTTTGATTTAAAAGATGCACCTATTCTTGCTTGTGCTTTGGCAGTTCCAAACGAAGGTATTTGGACGGAAGATAAAGATTTTGAAAAGCAAAAAACTGTAAAAATCTGGAAAACAAAAGAATTAAAGGAATATATCTAAAAAAATCTAGAAAGATTAAATCTAACAAGTTTTAATTTATCGTACATTTCTATTTACTCTAAAGATACATTATTATAAATGATGTTTTTTATTTTTTTTTAAACCTTTTTTTGTTTTGTCTTAATTTACGTGTCTTGAGATAAAATAATCTTTTCTAACTTTTTAACAAGAGGTGGTATATCTATTGTAGCTGTTTTGTATACAATAATAAGATCAATATCAAAATAACCATGTATCAATCTATTTCTCATACCAATAATACTTTTCCATGGTATATCTGGATATTCGTCTTTAACCTCATCTGAAATTCCAGCTCCTGCTTCACCTATTATCTCTAAAAGATGAACTACAGAAAGATGTAATTTCCTATCTGAATTAAAATCAGTCTGAGTTTTTTGCTTTGTAAAATCAACTATCTCATTTGCTGCATCAAGCATATGCTTTAAACGGATAATATCAGCTTCCAGCATAAAGAACCTCAGCATTTCTGATGACTTTTCTTCTAAAATATCTGCTCAGATCGTTTGGAGTTCTAAGGTCGATTTCTTTTCCTTTAAAAAAATGCGATAATTGTTCTTCCATGCGTATAAGATCAAAAAATCCAGGAGTCTGACCTCTTTCAAATTCTACAAGTATATCAATGTCGCTGTCATAGTCAAAATCATCTCTTATGAATGAACCAAAAAAAGCCAACTTTTTGATATGGTTTTTTTTACAATATGCTACTAGTTTTTGTTTTTGAATCTTTATACCATGTTGTTCTTTACCAAGTGTCATAATCCACTATTTTTTATTCATTTTTCCATTTAAATACATTTGCTTTGTTTTTTATTTAAATAATCAATATGAGTTAATTTTTTTAAACCTTTTAGAAATTAAAACTATTGTATGCTAAACATTATTTAAAAGCCATTTTCTTAAGGGGATAAATTCAATTTTTATCTCATCGACAGTCTCAACTGCTTCGTAATCTTTTGTAATTATTGTTCCTTTTTTAGATTTAAACTCTTTTGCACAAGCAGTTAAGCCTTTTATTTCTCTTTGTTTAGTTTTTACATCATCTAGCTCGTATACAACTTGAATGATCTCTTTTATTTTTAGCCCCTCTCTTACAACAAAATCAGCTTCTATTCCTTCTCTGTTTTTCCAATAGTTTATCTCCTGATTTTGAGATATTCTTCTTTTCAGCTCTAAAAATACCAAATTCTCAAATAAACGTCCCATATCCTTTTTGCCGCTAATTGAATACATAAAACCGGTATCCCCCAGATAGGACTTTCTTGGATATTGTGATCTATCTTTGATATTGTGAGAAAAAATTGGTACAAAGAAAAACAGATAACTTGCCTGTGAGTTTTTTTCAAGATTAAGAATGCTTTGTTTTCCAATTTTGTAACCAAGAGATTTAAAAAAATTCAGACATTTCGAGGCAGAAAAATAAGATGTATCAATTATATATTTACCAAACAATTCCACAACAGATATATTTTCTCGCGAGATCTCTGCTACATCTAATCCAATTATATCTCTAAAATAAGAGTTGGATATCCTTATCTTATCTGTCTTGTTGTTTATTAAAACTATTTCCGGGAATCCTCCAAGAATTAAATAGTCATTAAGTGCTTTTTTTGTTTTACCTATCCCAATTGTAGTTTTTTCTAAAGTGATGCTGTTAAACTGGAGAAACTCGTTAAAGGATAGCGGGTAAAGTTCTTGATGCAGCATTCTTCCTCTGAGCGGTTTACTTGGAACAGCCAAACCTTTTCGTGAAGAACTTACTATAACTCTAAGTTTGCCTTTTAACATCTCGTGATTCCTTGACAGCCATCCCTCCCAGTCGTTTACACTAGTTATTTCATCCAGTAAGAGATATCCTGTATCTCCAAACCATGTAAGTATATTGTCAAGAACATCTTTTTTGTCCTTTATTCTACTGTCTTCAAGGTTTACATATCTAACATTTACATTTTTTTCTCCAAGTATCTGGCGAAGAAGAATTAACAAACTTGTTTTCCCTGATCTACGTATTCCTGTAATAGCAATGATTTTCAATTTAGAATTATTTATTAGAAAATCGAAATCAATATCTCGTTTTTTAAGGGATTTTTTCTGTGCATATATATCCCATTCTTCGAAAATCTCTTCCATATTATTGTTCTAATAAAAAACAATATTTAAACTTTTCTGTTTTTTAAAAAAACAATTTTTCTCTTTTTTTATTTTTTTTAAACCTTTTTTAAAATAAAACTTTTAGAAATTAACTAGTTATACTTTTTTTAAACTGAAATGTTTAACCAATTCAGTAGTGTTAAATACAGTTATAATGGATTGTTTCTTAAATACCAGATTGCTGGTTTTACCACGATAACTATAAATATCACATTATAATATATATTATAATATTACATAAAATAGCATATTGTGATATAAAATGAATTCGAGTATATTGCTAAAAAAATTATACCTAGAAAAAATCGAGTTTATCACATCAGAAGAACTTGAAAAATACTGTAAAGAATTTGAAATGGACTACACCGATACAGTTAGATATTTTATTAGAAGGGGATACCTTGTTAGAATTTTTAAAAAAATATTTTACTTAAGAAACATGGAAGAAATAAAACTAGGAAGAACAAAATATTCCTACAGAGAGATAATCGCCAAAGGTCTAGAATTAAAAGGTGTAAAAAACTGGTATTTTGGACTATACTCAGCATTAAAAATGAATAACATGACTCACGAGAGCTTTATTGTAGATCATATACTAAACGATAAGTTGTTTAGACCCAATCCAATCAATATAATGGACTATAAAATTGAATTCCATAAAGTATCACCTAAACTATTAACATTTGGAATCCTTAAAAAAAGTAATATAAATTATTCAGATCCTGAAAAAACAGTTCTTGATTTTATGTATATACTAAGATACAATGGTGTTTCTAAAAAAAGAATAATAATAGATATAAAAGACTACGCTGAAAATGCATCCATAGAAAAACTTAGAAAATATGTAAAACATTATCCTAAAACCGTTAAAGAAACACTCGAGGCACTTTTATGAAAGAGTTCATAGCTGAATTATCAGAAAGATACGATATTAAAAGAAAAGATCTAATTGAAAAAGATATAATAATTCAAAAGATACTTTTTGATTTGTCAAAAAATGATTTCTTTTTAAAAAATTTTGCATTTAAAGGCGGCACATGCTTGATTAAATGCTATCTAGGTTATTATCGTTTTTCAGAAGATATTGATTTAACATGGAGAGATCAAACGATTTTTACAGATATCTCACAGAAAAAAATTAGAAAAATAATTTCGGAGCTAAAAGACAAAACAGGTGAGATTCTTGTTAGAATATCAAAGAATCGAGGTCTTGATTTTAAAATGGAGAAGGATGATAAAGATTTTATAGAGTTTGGTGGTGGTAATAAATTTGTTACTTTCAAAATTTGGTATAATTCTGAGATTTTAAAGAAGCGCTCTTTTATTAAAATACAGATAAATTTTGTTGAACGTATACTTTTTGATGTTTCTAAAAAAGATCTTAACAGTATTATAAGCGGAGAAGAAAGTAAAGAACTCAAACTTCTATATGGAGATGATTACAGCCAGTATGTTAAAAATATTTCGCTTTATAATTATGATGTAAAGGAAATATTATGTGAAAAAGTAAGAGCCATACTTACAAGACGTGGGCTAAAAGCAAGGGATTTTCTTGATGTTTTATTTATCACTAAAAAATATGGTTTTTCTACTGATGTTTTTAAAGATGAAATTATAGAAAAAACAAATTATATGCTTAATATGTACAAAAAATACATATCTAATTTCAACGATAAAAAAGAGATACTTAGCATAGGGAACTATTTTAAGTGGGGATACGAAAAAGAGCTTCTTTTAGTTGAAATAGATGACGATGAATTTGAGACTTTTCTAGAAGAATTTACAGTTATTTTACAGGATATATGTAAAAACATTCATTAGATTAAACCTTATTTAATTGCAGGTTATAAATATATTTTATTGAAGTTGAAAATTTTAGAAATGGTTGTATTCATTTAACAAAATAAATCAACACATCTTTTCTCTTTTTTTTATTTTTTTAAACTTTTTTTTGTAAAAACATGCAATACTTATCAATCATTAATCTTAGCTTTAATCTTC
>CAZQXW010000084.1:0-3659 GCA_964597365.1 uncultured Thermoplasmatales archaeon
GTTCATTTCTCAGATCCTTCTGTTGTTGCGGGTCTTGGCGCCCTGCAACCATTGTTAGATCATATGCCGCTTGCCCTTGCAACCATTTTTTGCAAAAATAAACGAGAAATTTTAATAGGAGATCGCAAGTGTCGGAAAACCAAGACGAAAAAATCCTGGATTTGGCCAAGAACATCCAGGCTGAAAGGGGCGGATCGCTGACGGACGCGATGATCATGGCCGAAGATCAGCTTTCCCCGAGGGGCGAAGTTCCGGAAAGCTTCACGGTCACGATCCCGGTCAAGGCGCGTGTTGCGAGCTGGATCCTTCGCGAGTTCCAGCCGACCAAAACGCACACGACGGAGGAGCGATTGGCCGCCTATCTCCAGGTGGTTTTGAACCGGGCGCGGATCACGGCAATTCGGTATGCCGAGGAGCCGCCCGAGATTGGGGAAGGAAGCGCGGTTTCGATGCGCAGGGAACAATTTCAGAAGAAGGCGCCGGAAGGATGACGGATATTGAAGAACGGATGCGGCTGCACACGCCTGGTCAGGTGACGTGGCCAGACCTGGAGACGAGAAAAAAATGCATCACCTGCAAGCATTTCTCGACGGAGAAAGTGAGCGAGGGCCGCGCGGCAAACGGCTATGGCCGGTGCGGGTACGCGCGTTTAGTGATGGGCCGTGACGGCGCGCAATTCAAAGGGGCTGAGGCGCGCGCCTGTCCGAAATACGAGGGCAGGAAATGAACCTGTCGATTGAAAACGCGGGGCCGGTTTTTGCGGCGGATCTCAACGTCCTTGGCGCGGCGGTGAAGATCCTCCTGGCCGGTGGGTCGGATCTCTCCGACGTGGAAATGAAGCGGGCCAGCGGGGCATCTTATCATCTGTGGCAGGCCAAGGGTGATGTGATCCGGGCGCTGGTCGAGGATATGGAGGCGGTGCCGGAGCCGTCGGGGCGGTGATCCCATGCGGCAGTTCGGAATTATCTCAAGCTCGATCTGGCGCAGTCGGAGATTTCGCAGCCTGTCGACGGACGCGGCGCGGCTGGCATATCTCTACCTGCACACGACAACGCACGGTAACAGCGCGGGCGTTTTTGTCCTTCCGCCGGAAATGGCCGCGCTTGAAATGAAGATCCCGGCCGAGGACGTGCGCGCCGCCTTCCTTGAATTGGCCGAAGCCAGACTGATCCGCTATGATCCCGACGAGGAGCTGGTTCAGATCGTCAACTTTTTCAAGTTCAATGCGATATCGAGCCGCAAGCACCTGCAAGGACCGCTTCGGATCATCTACGCCCTGCCACACTCGCCAGTCAGGGATTGCGCCGCCTGCGATCTGGTGCTGGCCATGTTCGAGCGCCGGCAGGAGTGGGCCGAGCGCGTGGCGCGGCTGCACAAATCAGACGCAAGATCGGATTTTCAGGACGCGCAAAAGATCCAGGAGGCCATCGCCGGATTTGACACGAGCGCCAGCCAGATCATCCAGGACATGCGCTTGCAAGATGTCCTGATCTCAGCAGAAATCGGCCTCGAAAAACGCACGATCGAAGATCTGGAAGAAGCCCTGATGATACCCCTATCTGATACCCCTATCGAAAGCCCTATGGATACCCCTAGCGATACAACGGATACGGATAAGACCACGGATACAGACAAGACCACGGAGACGGATAAGACCAAGACCACGGATAAGACCACGGATAGGGGGTGTGGGGGAAAGGTTGGGAAAAGCCGCCCTCCCTCCCCGCCCGCTGATAGCGGTCGGTCGGGCGGCAAATCGGACGTGGGCGCCGCAGCTCTGGACTATCTCAACGCGAAACTGCGCGAACGTGGGGAAACGTGATGGCCGAACGGGGACAGCTTGCACTCACCGACGTGGAGGAGGTCGAGCAGAGGATCGAGGCGTATTTTCAAAGCCGGATGCGAACGCGGTATGTGCCCGTCGGGAAGGTCGATGGCGAAATGGTGTATGAGCAGGAACAATTCATGGCGCCACCCACGATGGCCGGCCTGGCGCTCGCGCTGAACACCACTCGGCAAACCCTCTTGGCGTATAGCAGGGGAGACGCGCCGCGTGATCCGGCATTTGTCCCGGTAATTGCGCGCGCCAAGGCCAGAATTGCCGAGTGGTGGGAAGAAGCTCTGGCCACTCGGGAAGCGGCGACCGGCGCGCAATTTGCGCTGCGAGTGAACCACGGTTACGGGGGCGAGGATGGCGACAAGGATCGCGGCGACGGGTTTGAAATGAAGGTCGTGCCGCCGGCGAGTGAAGAGGCGATCAAGGCGATACCAAAGTGGGAACCGGAAGGAGATACCGATGAGTGACGAGGAAATGGGCCACAGCGGCGAGGAGCGAGCCGAGGAGAGGCGCAACGGGTCGCTGGGCGGCAAGGGTAGCCGAGAAGTCTACAGCCCGTCAGTGAGCCGCACAGAGCCGCACAGATGGCTTCCAGATCTGGCGAGCCAGGAGGAGATTGACCGCCAGGAATTCATGGACGGGTTCATTGATGGGGTTGTGGCTGGTGTTCGCGCGCTCTTTTTCCTGACGCTGGTCGCATTCGTCGTGGCCGCGGTGGCGGTGCTGTGATGCGGTCTGAATTGCCTTGGCTAATAGGGTGCGAGGAAAGCGGCACGGTGCGTGACGCCATGTTGGCTCGTGGCATTCCGGCCGTGTCGTGCGATCTCCAGCCGAGCCGATCGGATTTTGGCGACCACATTCAGGGCGACGTGCTGGAAGTGATCGGATCCAGATCTTGGCGCGGCCTGATCGCGTTTCCAGACTGCACATATCTGACGTGTGCGGCGGAATGGGCTTACAAGAACCCTGATTTCGATCGGTATCCGGGCGTTGGGTATCACCAGAGGCTCAAGCCGGGAACTCTGTTCGGGGCGGAGCGCCGGCAGGCCAGGCGTCAGGCCGCAGCCTTCTTTCGCAAGCTTTGGGACTGTGGCCTGCCCATGATCGCAATCGAAAACCCGTCAGGCCGTGTGAGATCTGAAACGGGGATATCTCCGCACCAGACAATCCAGCCTTTTCAGTTCGGAGAGGATGCCAGCAGGCGAACCTGCCTCTGGCTTCGCGGCTTGCCGAAGCTGCTACCGACCAGATACGTTGAGCCGCGCATGGTGAACGGGCGGCCGCGGTGGGCCAACCAGACCGATAGCGGGCAAAACAGGCTGTCACCGGGCGACAACCGGGCGCGTGACAGGTCGGTGACATATCCGGGGATTGCGGCAGCGATGGCAGAACAGTGGGGACGGCATGATTTCACCTGAGCTTCTAGCCCGCCTGTTTCTCGCCGCCTGGGCCATCATGGCCGTGATCAGCATCGGCGACACGTTCCTGGAGATCTTCGGCGTATGGTGACGCAAACCTGGACATATGAGACAAGCCCGATCGCCTGGGCCTACAAGCAGGACCGCAGTTTTGCCTCGTTCATCATCGGGCCGGTCGGATCTGGCAAGTCGGTGCCGAGTTTGCAGCGGATCCTCGATCTCGGCCAAGAGCAGGACGCAAGCGAGGACGGCAAGAAGCGCACCAGGTTTGCCGTGATCCGCAACACGCTGCCGGAGCTGCGATCGACAACGGCCGTGACATATCAGCAGATTTATCCCTCTGACGCCTTCGGGGAAATCATCTGGCGATCGCCGGCAACGCACATGATCCAGCCGCGCGGCAC
>CAZQXW010000084.1:3759-5843 GCA_964597365.1 uncultured Thermoplasmatales archaeon
GAAGTGCAGCCGCGCGGCGGCGGGGCGGAAATCGTTGACGAAAACTTCCCGGAATATCTGGGGATAAAGCTTACGTCGGCCGAGGTTCTGATCTGGTATCGCGGCAAGGTGAGGCGCGTGGAGTGCCCGATCGAGGTTATTCGCGCGGCAGATCGCCACTGGATCGTGAACCCCTGGCAAGAAAACCTAGTGGCGCTGTCCAAGGTCGATGCCGGCTCAAACCCACTCGGGGTGCGGAGCTACTACGGCCGGGCGCTGGGCGGCAAGACGATTGCCGAGATCCAGAGCTATTTGCAGGGCGTCTATACGTTCGTGACCGATGGCCGGAAGGTGGTTCCGCAATACAATCCGCAGGTGCATGCCGTCGATCATATCCCCGTGCTGCCGGATCAGCCGATCTACATCGGGGCCGACATTGGCGGCGGCACGCTGCAGCCCAGCGCGCTCCTGTTCCAGAGGCATCCGCGAGGGGTCTTGCTGGCTCATCGCGAGGTCGTGTGCTTTGACATGGGCGTCAAGCGGTTTGGCGAGCTGGTGGGCGAGGCGCTGACAACGCATTTCCCCGATCACGTTGCCCGCGGTCTGGCAGGAAAGGGCTGGGGCGATCCAGCCGGCGGGAAGCGTGACGAGATTTTCGAGACCGCGAGCTTCGATTACCTGCGCGAGCATTTCGGGATCAATCTGGAGCCCGCGCCAACACAAGATCCGAAGATGCGGATCGGCGCGATCGCCGGCCCCTGCGAGCGCATGATCGACGGCAAGCCCGGCCTCCTGGTGAACAAACGGAATTGCCCGATGTTCCACAAGGGGCTTTCAGGCGCCTGGCACTTCAAGCGCGTTCAGGTGACGGGCGAAGATCGCTATGCCGAGAAGCCCAACAAGACCGACGAAAGCCACATCTGCGACGGCGGCGGTTATGGCTTCCTTGGTGTGGGCGAGTTCGACAACCTGGGCGGCCGCAATCAAAGCTCTGGCGGATCCTTCCAGGCAGACGGCGATTTCGACGTGTTTGCTTGACTGTGCAACATAATTGAGTGTATGGTGATTGTTGCAACACAAGGGGATTGCGGCGATGGGCAAGGGCGATGTGCAGCAGAAAAAGGTTGATGCGCCCTGGCGACGTTTCACAAAAACCGAGGAAGATCAAAGACTTGACACCCTTGACGGCCGGATAGCCCGCCGGAAATGGCTGATTGCTATCGACCAGGAGGAGCGGCGGCGCATCATGTTTCGCGCCGTGCGCCGGATGCGCAGAGCGGAGGGAAAAGAGTGAGAGAGAAATTTCGCCCTCGCCGCATTCCGCGAAGCAGAGAAAGGACTAAGCGATGAGTGAGCAAGAACTTCTACCCTGTCCGTTTTGTGGTGGAGATGTGCAGTTTGGATATTTTGCCATAACCCCGAATATTCATTGCGATACATGCCAATTCGAAATTGACGGAGATCCGGACCGCTCGGATGAATTGATCAACCGATGGAATACCCGCGCCGACCTAGCCCAAGCCGCCGTGGCCGCTGCGCTAGAGAGGGCGGCGAAGGCAGTGCGACAAGACTGCCTGGAATGTGAAGGCTCGGGGATGAGGGATAGTGGCGGCGAAACACCTTGGGGGCAGGCAATTCTTGTGCCTTGTGATTGTGACCTGCCTATCCGCTCCCTCATCCCCGACGACGCACAAGCCGCGCTTGATGACGTGAGAGCAGAGGAACGGGAGCGGTGTGCGGAGCGTGCAAGCAAATGGTTTGATGAGTTTGTGCGCGGAAATGCTCAAATGGCGTCTTTCGATGACTTCGCCGCCGCCCTCAAGGAGACGACACATGACACGCAAGGAAGCGAGGCCGACAATGCCTAAGCGCGTGCAGATGACCCGCAACCGCCCTTGGCGGCAGGACCATCCCGACGCCGTGATCGTAGCAAGGCCGACGAAATGGGGCAATCCGTTCACAGTTGGGATGTCGCGATGCATCGGCACAGGAGAAACTTACCTCGAAGAAACAGTGAAGGATCGAGCGACGGCTGTGCGGTTCTTTTCAGAGATGCTGGAATATCGAAAGCGTCCCTACCCAAGCACAGCCGACATACAGACCGA
>CAZQXW010000085.1:0-5555 GCA_964597365.1 uncultured Thermoplasmatales archaeon
AAAGAGAAAAGGGGTTTCTTACCTTTCTGATTCTGAACTATTAGCTATCATTCTTGGTAGAGGAAATAAAGAAGAAAATGCAATTGACATATCAAATAGAGTTCTTAAGTCGCATAATTTTGATAAACTTTCAAATCTTTCTTTTCAAGAGCTTAAAAAGGAATTTAAAAATCAAGTTCCGGCAATGAAAATCATGGCTATGTATGAAGTCTTTAGAAGAACAAATAAACTTTGTAAAAAGGGTTTTAAACCTAAGATTAACAATGCCCAGGATGTTTTTAATTATTATTCCGATGAATTGGAAAACAAGAAAAAAGAACAATTTTATGCTTTATTTCTGAATACTAAAAATCAAATAATCGGTGAAGAACTAATCTCTGTTGGCACATTGAATACATCTATAATTCATCCTCGAGAGGTTTTTAATCCTGCTATTAAAGCAAGTGCTAATTCTTTAATTCTTATCCATAATCATCCTAGTGGTGATGTCAAACCAAGCAAGGAGGATGTCGATATTACAAAAAAGTTAGAAAACGCTGGTTCTTTGCTGGGCATTTCTGTTGTTGATCATGTTATTGTTGGAAAAAATAGTTACTTAAGTTTTAAAGATCAAGATTTACTATAAAGTTATATATTTAGGGTATTGCCATGTATTCTTAACCAATTCTTGCTTTCTTTATAGTTTGGTAATATTTTTTCAACTTCTCTCCAGAATTTTTTTGAATGATTCTTGTGTTTTAAGTGACATAATTCATGAACAACGACATAATCAATTATTGATGTCTTTGCAAAAACAAGTCTCCAATTAAGGCTTATATTATTTTTACCTGTGCATGTCCCCCACTTGTTTTTTAGTTCTTTTATCCTTATTTTTTCTGGTTTATTATCAAAATATTTTTCATATTTCTTTACTCTCTCTTTTATTATTTCTTTTGATTTTCTATGATAGAACTTTAAAAATAAGGGCCTTAGAATTATTTTATGATCTTCATCAGATAATCCATTTGGAAGTGTTGCAGTAAATGTTCCCTTGTAAAAACTAAGTGCAGGTTTTGTATTATCTTTTCTTATAACTTTTAGTTTGTAGTTTCTTCCACGAAGTGGAAATTTTTCTCCTGCAAGAAATTCCTTTTGACTTAGATTTATTTTAATTTCAGATATTTTATCAATATTTTTTATTATCCATTTAGATTTTTTATATAGATTTTTTTCTACTTGGCCTATCGATAAATGTTTTGGAGCATATACTGATAATCCATCATCTATGCCTATATGTAAACCTATTGTCTTTTCTCTGTTTGTAAACTTTAGATTATAATCTATTGTTGTTGTACCTATTTGAATCTGGCTCATAGTATACTCCTTGCAAGATCCATTATCTCATTTGCTAGTTTATTAGCTTCTTCAATTTCAAAATCAAGCTTGTATAAATTTCTTTTAATTTCTTTTTCCATTATTTTCTGATGATTTCTTTTATCTTTCCAGTCGATTACTGCCAGGTCCTTTAGTTTTGTATATATTTCTTTAGATGTTTTTGTAAGTTTTTCTTCTTCTTTTTGTGTTTGTGTTTTAAGTAGTTTGTATACTGCAAATTCTTCTTTTTTCATATTATGTTTCTTTGCAATTTTTTCTGCATCTAGATCTTCTTTAAATTTATCAAGTTCATCTAAAAGTTTTACATCATCTAGAATTTTCTGCTTATGGTCTTTTATTATTTTTTCAAGTCTTTGCCTAAGTGATGTATAGTATACTGGATTTGTTGGCATTAGGTTGTTTATTGTTGTTCTTATTTTGTGCTCCATAATACTTGCTTTTGCTTTGTTTGATTTTTTTCTTTTTATGAGTTTATCAAATTTATCTGAATAAAGATCCATTGGTTCATGCAATACTTCAATTCCTTCTGATTCTAAATGTTTATTTATTAGTTGTTTTACTTTCTCAGATACATCCACTACACTTGTTCCAGTGAGATCATATGTGTTTCGCATTATTTGATAGATTTTTCCATAGAAGTGTATGTCTTTTTTGAATTGATTTGCCTGAGGGTTTGGCATTATATTTCCAACATATGAAATAAAATTTTTAAGAGCTTGTTCAAATCTTATCCTTGTATCTTTTTGCGATAGTAGATCTATACACTCATCTACGTATTTTTTTGAATCATATGTTTTAGGTATTCCTTCAAAAAATGCTTTTACTTTGTTTCTTGCTTGTTCTGCTTTTGCAACATCTGCAAGCAAAGGTTGCAAAAATCCTTCTACATCTCCATCGTTAAATATTTCCAGTGCTTCTTTAAGTTTTTTTGAAACACCACAATAATCAATTATGAGGCCATGAGTTTTATTTTCTTTGTATTTTCTGTTTACTCTTGCCACTGCTTGCATTAGGTTATGTTCTCTTAAAGGTTTATCTAGATACATTACTTGTTCTATTGGTGCATCAAAACCAGTTAAAAGCATATCACATACAATTAAAAAGCAGACATCGTCTTCCCCTGTCATTTCTTTTCTATATTGTTTTATTATTGCTCTTTGCTCGGCTTTGGTTTTGTAATATTTTCTTATATCTGAATCTGGTTTATCTGTTGGATTTTTAGAAATAATAACCTCAGATCTTGGTGCACCTAATTCGTCTAAGAATTTTTTATATTTTACAGCAGCATCTCTTGATATTGTTACTATCTGGGCTTTAAATCCTTCTGGTTGAACTGAGGTTGTATAATGTTCTAATAAATCTTTGCAGATATCTTTAATTCGATCATCTGCTTCAGCAATATATCTGTATTTTCCATATTTTTTCTTTATTTCTTCTCTTTCTTCATCTGTGTAATCACTGAATTCTTCATCGAAGAGAACATCTAGTTCACTGCTTTTTATATGAACTCTTTCAAGCCGTGGTTGGTATTTGATTTCTACTGTTGCTTCATCCTCTATTGATTGTTTTGGTAGATATTTATCAATGTATTTTCCAAATACTCTTGGTGTCGATTTATCCTTTTTATCTATTGGCGTTCCTGTAAACGCTATAAATTTTGCATTTGGAATCGCTGTTCTCATGTTTAGTGCGAGTTCTCCATAGTTTGTTCTGTGCCCTTCATCTACAAATACTAAAATATTATCTGAATTTGTGAGAACAGGATGCATTTGTCCTTTTTCTGTTCCAAATTTTTGTATTGTTGAAAAAAGTGTTTTTCCAGTTGGATTTTTTAGTTCTTCGTTGAGTTGTTTTATACTATTGACTTGAATTGGGTTTGGGAAATTACAGTTTTTAAAAGTAGTGCTTATCTGATCATCCAGATCTGTTCTATCTGTTACTATTAATATACATGGGTTTTGTATTTTTGTATCTTTTATTTTTTGTATTCTTCTAATTTTTTGTGCTGTAAATGTCATTGTAAGTGATTTACCTGATCCTTGCGTATGCCATATTACTCCGCCTTGTTCTTTTTGTATTCTTTGTAGTATTTTGTTACTTGCTATGTATTGATTGTATCTTGCAAGTTTTTTGAGTAGTTTGTTATCTACTTCTTCAAATACTATGTAGTTTTGTATCAGATCTAGCAGATTTTCTTTTTTGAATATCGAGTATAAAAGTATATCTTGTTTAGTTGGTTTTTCATTTATTTGTTCTAGTTCTTCTTCATCGGGATATGGTATTTTCCAATCGAAAAAGAACTTGGCTGGTGAGTACGTTGTTGAATATTTGGCTTGATATCTTGCAAGTGCGATAAGGAGTTGATTTGGATAGAAATATTGTTCATTTTTTTGTTTGTATGAAAATAGTTGATTTATTGCTTGGTCTATTGGATAGTTAATATTGGGGCTTTTACATTCAATTGTTGCTATTGGTATTCCATTTACAAATATTACAAGATCTGGTATTATTGTAAATTCTCTATTTTTTATAGTAAATTGGTTTATAACTGTAAAATCATTGTTTTCAATATTTTCAAAATCTATTATTTTTACTGTTTGTGATTTTTTACCATATCCTTTGTCTTGTTTTACGCTTATGTAATTTACAAGTTTGTAGTATAAGTTTTTATTTGCCTGTATATCTGATGTTGCTTGAATTATTGTTATTTCTCTTATAATCTTATTCAGGTTAGTATCTGTTAACCAGGGGTTGAGTTCTTTTATTTTTGTCTTTAAAATATCTATTAAAAAAAATTGTTGTGGTTCTTTATTTAGTGTTTTTCCATATATGTAGTTGTAGTTTAGTTTCTTAAATATATCTATTGCAGGTTTTTCTACAAGGTTGTATTCATCTATTTGTATTTTTATTTCTTCTGATACTTCAGACAGAAACTCTCACCTTACCTGTTAGTAGGTCCTGCATTAGACCTTTTTTTAATTCTTGTAAATGTTTTAGTTCTTTTTTATTATCTTGTATTTGTTCGTCTACTTTTGATAGGATTGATGCTATTTGTTTTTGCTCATTTATTTTTGGTATTGGTATCTTTATTCTCCTTAGTTCTTTTAGAGTGATTTCTCTAAATGTGCATCCTTTTGTAACAGCATTTATTCTCTTCTTAATAACATTAGAATTTAATATGAAATTTACATACTTATTATCCATATTATAATTACAACTTATTCTTGCAGTTCCTTGAGTTAGATTCGCTCTTTTTAGTTCATTTGGTACAATTTTTGTAGTTCCAACATTTCCTCTCAAGGAAAAGACTATATCTCCTGGCCCAACTTCAGATCTTTTATATTTTTCTGCAATTTTAAAAGATGTTTTAAGCAAAACGTTTAGATTAATATTCATTTCATTTAGATCTCCACTGCGAATATAGGGAATACCATTCTCTACATTTGGGCCTGCCTGGACTATTCCATAAGTAATTGGCTTAGCTGGATCTACTATTTCATCTAATCTTTTAATTTCCCATTCTTCAGGTATCTCACCAAGTTCAGTTTCCTTAAACTTGGTATGACCAATACCTTTTGTGAGAAGTTTCTGCATCAGACCTTTCTTCAATTCTTTGGTTTTAGCAATTATATTTTCAGTCAGACTAATTTGTTCATCAACTTTTGATAAAATATCAGCGATTTTTTTCTGTTCGTTTAGTGGCGGTAATAAAACTCTAATATTTTTTAGTATAGGAATTCTTACTTCCTTAATTGTACTTCCTTGAGATAATCTATTTAAAATTTTTATATTGTGTTCAAAAAATCTTGCTAAAAATTCGTTATTTATGCAATCTTTTGGTTCTATGCCAATAATTCCCTGTTTTGTGCACATATCTTTCATCGCAATTCCAACATTTCCTATGCTTGCTCCTATTGAAAGAAGTACACTACCTTTTTTCCATAATTTTGCCGAAGAATTTTTTAAACCCTTGTCTGTAAGATATTCTTTTGTTTCGTATATATAATAAGAAATATCATCGATTACCACCCATGGTATTTTACCACCAAAATATTCGCTCTTAGCTCTTGAGGGAGTTCCCCCATCACCCCAACTTTCAATAAGTTTTCCAAGTTTTTGTATTTCCCATCCATCAGGAACTTCTATTTCAGATTTCACTCTTCATTCTCCTAATTATCATT
>CAZQXW010000086.1:0-4072 GCA_964597365.1 uncultured Thermoplasmatales archaeon
GCTATCTACGGTTTCTGTATTCCAACTGCTGCCGTCATTATATGCATATTTTAAATCATGGTTGGTCACGTCAGTATAACTGATGTGTATGTGGTCATTTGAGTCTATGGCAATGGATGTATACGCTCCAACATTACCTGTGCTATCTAAGATTTCTTTACTCCAAATACTGCCACCATCATTATATGCATATTTTAAATCATAGGTGTCTGAATCACAGTAGCTTATATGTATGTGGTCATTTGAGTCTATGGCAATAGATGGATACCGTGTACCAGCATTTGTATTATCTACGATTTCTGTTTCCCAACTAAGGCCATCTAAATATGCATATTTTAAATCATGATTGGTAAAGTCACGATAGGTGATGTGTGGCTCGTCATTTGAGTCTATGGCAATTGATGTCTCCAATCCAACCCAATCTGGCAAGCCATCTACAAAATCTATATCCCAACTACTGCCATCATAATATGCATATTTTAAATGATAATAATCGCCCTGATATAAATAGCTAATATGTATGTGATCATTTGAGTCTATGGCAATGGATGAATCCATTCCGCAATCATTCATGCTATCTATGGTCTCTGTATTCCAGTCTCCATCCGCAGATACTATATTTGTTCCAAAACAAATTAAAAAAAATGTTATCACTAGCGTTAAAACTACTTTTATTTTTATATTTCTCATCCTAGAGATCATCCCATCACCACGCATTACAATTAAATTACGATAAAATTACGTATTAATTATTAGTTTAAAAATATTACCAATTAAAAACCGCTTTTTAAGTAAACTATAAGTAATTGCTAAACATTACATTTTTTAAAAAGGATGAGGATGACAAAAAAACTAATCTTACAGATTAAATGATGTACATTTATAGAAAAATCCTCTCAAGATAGGGGGCCTATGCTAATAAAAAAAATAAACATCATATTACTAATCTTAATGGCTGTTTTATACAGCTATGTCTTTTACTGGATGGCCAATGAGTGGCTTACAAACCCGTATTACTCACATGGGATACTAATACCACTCATATCAGGGTTCATAATATACAAAAAACGTATTTTTAAAAATTTATCTGAGCTTGAAGAAAAATATGAACCCGGAATGTACATCTTTATCTTTGGTATGATACTTTATGTGATAGGCTTTATCAGAGCTTTTCTTTTCATATCTGCTATTTCTTTTTTATTTACAACAACAGGAATAATACTTTATTTCTATGGAAAACAAGTAATGAAAAAACTTTCTTTTCCTCTCTACTATCTCATTTTTGCAATGCCCGCGCCTTTTGTTTTTCTAGGTCAAGTAGCCCTCGGCCTGCAAAGAATTGCAATTGCGTCTTCTTCTTTTCTAATAAGTCTTTTTGGACTGCCCGTTACAACTGAGGGCTCTGAAATACAACTTCAAAATTATTCGTTTTATGTAGGTCTTCCCTGCAGCGGTATTTATACCCTTATCTCGCTTCTTGCGCTTACCACGGTTTTTATCTATATTTTGGATTGTACTTTTAAGAAAAAGCTTTTTTTGCTCCTGATAACAATACCCATCGCAATTCTTGCAAACATAATCCGGGTTACCTTGATAATTTTAATTGCAAACAGTTATGGAATTAATGCTGCGATGAGCTTTTTCCATGATTTTTCAAGCATTATTCTTTTCATAACTGCTTTTGTGTTTTTGATTATAATTGCTCGTATTATGAAATGTAAAATGGGAGGAATAATTTATGGGAAAATATGAGGATCATTGTAAATTTATAGGTTTTTTTGTACTGGTAATAATTGTAATTACTCTTCTGTCTTCGCCGTCTCTTCTTCTCGCAAGAAACGTAACTGTTGTTGGAACAGAGCTGTCATACTCTACCGGAAATGAAAAAACTATTCGTGCAAAAATGGATCTAGGTGATTCAAACTGTTTTAACTCTTTTCCAAAAAATATTTCTGGCTGGCTTGGCATGGATTATGATGCAAAGCGCTATCAGGATGTATTAGACGCTGATGTGCTTCTTATGAGGCGGTATAAAGACCCAGTAAGTGCTCAGCCTGTTTTTTTGGTAATAACATTTTCTGATAATCGCTCTAGTTTTCATCCACCTATTATTTGTTATCCTAGCCTTGGCTATGATATAGTCTCTGAAAGTGTTGAAAATATTCCTATAATGGATGTTTCATGGGCTGAAAAACCGCTTTATGGTACATATAAGAATAAAACCAAAGCGTATTTTGATCCAAATGATATAATTTCTGTAAAAAAACTTGATTTGGCAAAATACAAAAAAGACGTTCTTGCTGAGCGAAAGGTTGTTTTGTATTTTTATTTAAAAGAGAAGGTTTCTACTTCACATGAGGTAACTATGGTCAGAGTCTCTGCAGTAGTTCCTTCTGAAGATACTTATGATGATACTCTTGCTCTTTGTAAAGCGTTTTGCGCAGAGTCAATGCCTCATATGTTTAAAATTGCAGAAGAGGATGATTCAGTTGCTGCAAGTCTTATAAAAGCAGGACCTGTTGGTTGGTTTGGAATTGTATCTTTACTTCTTATGCCGGTGATAATCATTTTTTATCCCTGGGTTAAAAAACGATTTTTTGGTAGGAAATCTTGAGTGTTTTAAATTATTTTATGTATCCATCTCATTTTTTATCTTAATAAAAACTTAAATGCTGGTATTATTCTAATTGTTTTATTTTCTTTTTCAACATTTTTTTCTTGGTCAGATGATAATATGATTCCTTCTTCTACATTGAATTTTTGCATAAAAGAGATTAAGCCTTTTGTTTTGATTTTTCCATATTTTATTTCAATGGGTATTATTTTGTCTTTATATAGTATTATATCTACTTCATTTTTGTATGGATCTCTGTAAAAATATTCTGCTTTGAGTTGGTTGACTAAAATTGATTCAAATACTTTTGATTTTGAATATTCATCTTCTTTAAACATAATATTTGGATAAATTATTGTTGGATAGTATTTTTTAAGCTTTCGTTCTACCTTTCGCCTATTTTTTGAATAATTATAGAGTTTTCTTATAAGAAATGATTTTTCCAAGTATCTTATATAATTAGACAATGTTTGACGTGAGATTTGTAGTTCTTTTCCTAATTCTGAAAGTTCAATTATTTGCCCTGGATTTTCCATGAAAATATTTAATAGTGATTCTAGAATTGAGATGTCCTTTATATTAAACAAATTTGCTATATCTCTGTAAATTACTTTTTCTACGATGCTTTCTTTGATATATTTTTTAATTATTTCTTTATCTTTTATATCAACAAGCTCTGGGAAACCTTGTGATATGTTATATTCATCATATAATCGTTGAATTTCTTTTTCATATAGTTTTATATTTTCGAATTTTTTTCCTTTAAAGATTAAATATTCTTTAAATGTCAATGTTTCAATTTTGAATTCAAAAATTCTTCCAGCAAGTGTTTCTTTTGATTTCTTTTTTATGAAAAGCGATTCCGATCCAGTTATAACTATCTTTATTTTTTCTTTATGTAAATCATATATTCTTTTTAATTTTTCTTCCCAATTATCTAATTTTTGTATTTCATCTAAAAGGATGAGATATTTTTCTTTTTGAATGTTTTTTTCAACTATTTTTTCATATTCATCTAATATTGTTTTAATATCTGTTTCTTTGTATTCATCAAAGGAAAAATATAAAATGTTTTGCGGATCAAATCCTTTACTTATATGATCTTGAATTATTTTATACATAAGTGTTGTTTTACCTACTCTTCTAATACCTGTAAATGCGATAATTTGAGGGAGTTTAAGAAATTTTGAAATTTCTTTGTAAATTTCTCTTTCTTTGTAATCAATTTTAAATGATTCTTTCCACCATTTATTAGATTCCACCAAATTTTCTTTTATATTTGTCATGTTTGTTTAACCTATAATCTATTCTAGGTTAAATGTATTTAACTTATATTATTTATACTTTGTGTCTCTATAGTCCAAAATCTTTAAGACAAACAATTTCTCTTTGATTTTATTTCTCCCCACGATATCTTTAAAAATCATGGATTCATAGTAACCTTGAATAATATTTTCT
>CAZQXW010000086.1:4172-5540 GCA_964597365.1 uncultured Thermoplasmatales archaeon
AATATTTTCTGATAATAATGCAGGATATCCTCCTGCTTTTAAATATTTTATAAATTTGTAAAGTAAACATATAATTCATTTCATTCAAACTTGTTCCTATTTTATATCTATTATCTAACTTATTGACGACTTAAAACTATTTTTTTAATTCTGTTGTATGAATGCTTTTTTTTAAACAAAGGTTTTATAAAACACTTTAATATTACATTTGTAATGTAAGCGTAATGCTTATATTGAGGGTTTGGGTGAATGCACTAGAGGGGTCTTGTGCGTTCTCATTCAACTATCATATGAGTGGAGATGAGATGAGAAAGAGTTGGGATGCAAGTATTGCTTCAAATGAGGAGGTGAAATAATTTTTAACAAAAAAATTATAGTCACAGGTGGAGCCGGCTTTATTGGAAGCAATCTTGTATCAAAACTTGCAAATCCTTCTTTTAATAATCAAGTCGTAGTAATTGATAATCTAAGTACTGGACATTTACATAATCTCTCCCATCTACTTTTCACTAGGAGGGGAAAAAAAGAAGAGCAAAAAACAAAGGACAATTTAGTAATATCTAATAAAAATATTACTTTTTTAAAAGCAGATATTACTAACCTTGCTCTTCTTAAAAAAATATTTCAAAAATACAAGCCTGATTATGTTTTTCATCTAGCAGCCGTTGTAAGTGTTCCTGAAAGTATAAATAAACCTATCCTAACTAATAAAGTAAACGTTACAGGAACACTCAATGTGCTGCTTGCAGCACGTAAAGTGGGTGTTAAAAAAGTAGTTTTTTCTTCTTCATGTGCTGTTTATGGAAATCCTTCTGCTAAGTCTTTGCCTATAAAAGAAACACAAAAAACTGATCCATTAAGTCCATATGCTGCAACTAAGCTTATGGGCGAGCTCTATTGTGATATTTTTAGTAAAAAATACGATTTACAAACAGTTTGTCTAAGATACTTTAATGTTTATGGTCCAAGACAAGACCCAAATAGTGAGTATGCCGCAGTTATTCCAAAATTTATAAACTGCGTTAAAGAAGACAAACCTTTGATTATATATGGTGACGGACAGCAAACACGTGATTTTGTGTTTGTCGACGATGTCATTGATGCAAACATGGTTTTAGCAGAAACAGAAGAAAAAAACTCGCAAATATTCAACATTGCATCTGGGCAGTCTGTTTCTATAAACGATCTTTCAGAAAAAATAATTGAGCTAAATTCTAGTTTTGAAAAAAGTATAGATATTGTTTATGAAGATTTCAGGCCAGGTGATATACGATATTCATCTGCGGATATATCAAATATTAAAACAACTGGTTTTGAATCGTTTTATGGTCTTAAAGAAGGTCTTGAGAAAACAAATGAGTGGTTTTC
>CAZQXW010000087.1:0-5377 GCA_964597365.1 uncultured Thermoplasmatales archaeon
TCTTATAATCTATCTATCTTCCTATTCTCTATATATCTATTCGTAGCAACTACCAACTCTATATCTATCTCTCCAACTTATGTAGTAAATCCAATATTGAATTGTTATTAGCACCCTCTTCAATACTTAACATTAAAATTTGATTTATATATTATTCTATATTAACACAACAAATATGAATAAAGCAACTATTGTAGATAAACTACAACAACTAGGTTATTCATAGGTGTCCGCTAATAAAATATATGAAACCGCATCTGGATTTCGTAATAGACATTATCCAGATCTTCCTTTAGATGAATTATTTACTAGACCTTTATCCAAAATACGCAAATTAACTCTTATAGAAAATCCAAATACCAAACGAAATGTAGCAAAAGCATTCCTTATGATTAGAAAAGTCCTTGACCTACCTGATTTTGATAAAAATCTAGCATATTACAAAAAAGTATATAACATAGCAAAAATTATTAGAGAAACAAAACCTAATAAACAGGTTGATGATAGTAATAATAACACTAGTGATGTTCCATCTAATATTCTTTATCAATTACTTACTGAACTACCACCTAGACGTGCCAAAGACTATCGCTTGTTGCTTCTCAAAAAACCTAGAAATCCAAAAGAACACAATTACTACCATAATGGATTTTTACACTTTAATGATTTCAAAACCAAAAAATCTATGCCTAGTGTTATGTAGAGATTACCTGATGAAATAAATGACCTGTTTATTATCCTAAAGAAAGATAAGAAACGAAAGTATTTAATTGATAATAATGGAGAACCACTAACAGAAAGTGCCTTTTCCAAATATGTTAAACAAAATCTTGGTATGACTATTAACGACTTTAGAAAAATGTATGTGTAGAAACACGTTAATACATAGAATGTTAAATAGGCTATGGATATTGCTAAACAAATGTCCCATAGTGTTGGAACATAGCAAACCGATTATAATTAAATATCCGCTTTTCTATGAAAACTAATAGGTTTATTTGGATTTTGTATAATTGATACTTTATTCTATTCTTCAATTAATTTCTAGTAGTGTTTTATTTCAAAGTTCAAGTCCTTTTCTTTGGTATCTAACTCTTTTCTATTTCGTTCAATAATACGCAACTTCGCTACACGCTTCTTTATCTCCAACTACCACTTCTATAATTTAGTTTTATACTTGCTAGATGACATTCTTCTTCTACTATTCTAGTATATTATTTGATGATTTTATACGAGAAATTATCTACTTTATTTCATTATGGATAATGTTTTTTATTTCCTCCTTCTTTTGTGGAGTATCTGCCTATTCTATTACTTCTTTTACATCGCTGAAATCAATAGTTAGTGATTTACCATTTACTTCCAAGTGGCTAGAACATTTGTTATTACAGACTTGGTATGCTATGTAAGTTAATATAGAAATAAAACCGCCTCCACCTAATGATAGTGCTATAATTTCACTTAGTTCCATTCTTTTCTATTCTTCTTAATATAGTCATCGCTTTTCCATAAGTTTCTCTTATTGCCTCATTTATATTTGGTAGTCCCCATAACATATGTTTGCTCCACCAACCAGCCGTAAATACTCCATTATCACTCCAATCCTCTGTTGGGTAATGACGCAAAATATAACTCATTTTTCGCTTTGGATCGCCGTGTTGTGTGTAGTCCTCCCTTGTAGCGTCCCCTATATGTAGCGTCCTTTTTCGCTATGGAGTATTTATTTTAATAGTCCATTTCTTTCCTTTCTTCTTGGATTTTTCAATATCTATCTTTATAGGCATCACTCTTTATATAGTAATTTTTTAATTAACTTTTCTCGTTCTTCAAATATAGAGCGGTAATTTTTTTCCAAGTCTTTTATTAATTCTTCATCGTCTGTAGTGTCAAATAGTGTTTTTATTCTCTATAGGTCTTCCGTTTGTTTTTTAATAGTTTCATTATCTATATTTACTACTGCTTCTAAAGTATTCGCTGGTAATTGCTTCTCAAGTAATCTCTATGTAATTTTTTTATCTATTTTGTCTTCAATATATTCCATAAGTGGGCGTATATTCTCCCTAAGTAAAAAAGACTTAAAATTATCACATTCCTACTTGGCTCTTAAACACTTCTTTGTTCTTCTATGTTGCCACCTTTTGGTATATACCTATTGTCTGTTTTTAAGTGGAAGTTGCCATTTATAAACAAATCCACATATACTACAAGTATAAATTATCTCTGTGTCTGTCTTGACTATCTCTGGCTACATACCCCTACTATATTACTTATAATATACTCTATTACGTCTTGAAACCATATTACGTATCTATATTTATAACGGAGTGTGGCTTCTCGTATTTCAAAATTCTCTATTAGTTCACGCATCTATTCTTCCATAATATGATAATGTGGTATATTATCTGTATGGAAGTTATTAGATTTTGGTAGACGCTAGGTGAATGGAAAGCATCTATTTATAGAAGATTATAGATATGGTATAATAATACTATGTTTTTTATGTAGTTTCTTAGAGGGACTTAATTGCTTTCTCTCTAGCAGTCCGCTTTGGTATACCCATTTTAACTAACTATTCATATAATGCCTCTGCTTTGGATTTTCGCCAATCGCTAAAATACTAACCTGAACCACTCATTTGTAGTGGTTGATATGACGCTAGAAAGTCCTATGCTTGTTTTTCTTCTTTTTTGGCTTGTTTTCGCCCCCTAAATAAATTAGGTATTCCCTTGATTGCTTCTTTTACGATCTTGGCTTTTGGTAATTTTTTATAAACACGCTCCAATAAACTCTCTTCTCTTGCTCCGCCTTTCATTTGGTCGCAATACTTCTTATACATCATACTTAATAATGGACTACGACCCATACCAACACTTGGGTCTGCTCTAATTACATCATCATCATCATCGTCATCATCGTCATCGTCGTCATCATCATCGTCATCATCGTCAGCCATAGACTATTGTGCTGACTACTAAACATTTGGGTTAGCAGTCATACCACTTGTTCTTGGTCTATCTATATCCAAAATTGCCTATTCAATTTCGTCTAATCTTTTAGCACTTTGTTTTAAAAAGTTCTTTAGTTGTTTTACTTCTTTTTCTTTTTCTGCTAGAATTTTTTCTTTCATACTTTCCAAATAACCAAATGGTATTTCTCCTTGACCAAAATCGCCACTTTTTACCGATGCTATAAATCGTAAAGTCCCCTATAATTCTTTCGCTTTTCTTTCACGCTCAGCAAATAATCGTCTTCCTAAATCGTATAAACGTTGTTTATTTGAAGTAGAAGCCATTGCCATAATATTTAATATATCAATATAAAAAATTACATAGTAATAAGTGTTCCATTATCAATATTACCTATTTGTCTTGCTCTTCCACCTCCTACTGATAGATCATCATCATCATCATCATCTCTTCTCCTAATTGGTTCTTCACTTTTTGGAATTGTTCTAAGATCCAGCCTTCTTTCTATTTCTCTACCAATTGCTCCTGTTGCGAAATCAAAAACGGATTTAGTATTATCTGTTAGATACCTAACTATGCCTTGGTTCATCAAGTTAATAACATTCCTATGATGTGTTAGGTGTTCGTTTGCTAATTGTTGGTCGGTTAATCCACGTAATATCATATGATGTCTAGCCATATATTCGTCTGTTAGTTGAGGAACTCTATCATTTAATTGCTATGCTATTATTCTATTTAATTGGTCATCTGCTACCCCTGCTAACAAGTTTAAGTTGTTATTAGCCATAATATTTAATATATCAATATAAAATATGGGAAAGACTTGGCGTTCTAAATATATTGAAAAATATGGAATAGATGCTATTGGTGATATAGAACATATTAGTAATGCTACTGGAATACCTTAGTTTTTATTAGATGAAATAGCAGTTAGAGCAAGTGGTGCGTGGAGAAATAATTTAGCAAGTGTGCGACTAAAATCTGGTTAGAAAAATCCAGATACTAGAAGATTTCCAAGAAGTGCGAGAATGAGTAGAGAGCGTTGGTAGCAAAGTCGTATTTACGGAATAATTATGGGAAATCCTAAACAAGTCGCCAAGGGACAACCCGATAGAGATATTTGGGAACTCATTTAGCAGTTTAAAAGTAAAAGTGAATAGTCTAACTCCTCTAGATAATCACGTATTGATATTAATAATTTTTTTTCTTCTGTTTCTAGGGCTATAAACCAAACGTGTAGTCTAATAAATGCTAACCTTATGTCTTCTAATTCTTCCATCAATAAAGAAATTGTGCCTATTTTTTCATTTGATTTATTTCGCTGGGTTTTAACTTGTCTTCCAGCATTTTTAACTCATTCGTAATAAATTCAATTCTCTTGTGTGCTTCTTTTTGTCTTCTAATAGATTGATTTAGAATTGCTTCGGTATATTTGGTTTTGGTTGCTTTCTTATGTTGTAATTCCTATATCTCCTATTCCCTCTTAACTACGTCTTTTTGATACATCATTTCCTAATAGAGTTTCCTATATGACTACATATTATTATATTATAGTAATATGTTCCATTAACATTATTTCTAACGAATATACTGGTTGGTCTGTTGTAAGTTGCTATCCAGCAATTCAATAGGAGGTAAATTATATTGTTGTAGAATATTTGTGGTCTGCTATGTATTTTCTATTTTAGAAGTCAACTCTATATCCAATTTATTTCTATTATGTTTACTCATATTACGTCTTAGTAGGGACGCTTCTTTCTTCCATAGGTTCAATAGGTTTCCCTAGTAATATGGAGATTTTTCACTATATTTACTTGCTAATGCTCCAAGTTTATTGGATAATTCAGTTATAAGATGATTGGTAATATCACGTCTGTCTTTTAAATTATTGACTATATCTGTTATATTCTAAGAGGTAAACTGGAAACGAAAGTATTTATCTAACAGGATATCTATTGTATCTATTTGTTTTACTAATTGTTCTAATTTATATTTATAGAGTTTATAAATGTGATTAATAGAGTTTACCAAGTGTTTCTATTGAATGAAATATGTTTTCTACTGGAGGTATCTGGAGTGCTATATGGGGTCTTCCTATTTAGGCATACTTATAATATTGTAATAAAAAAATATTACAAAATAAACTAATACACATTAACGTTTATCAATTAAATCTTAATTAAAAAACATTAAATCAATCTAAACCTCAAAATTGGTCTTTATATTTCAAATCACTATAGAGAATAAATGTTGAATGTGTAGATAAACGTTTCTTAATTAAGATTTAATTTATAAACGTTAATATTTCAATTTTATAGATATAGGTAGATATTCACTCTTAACTTAATTTCTACAATTAGATACTCTTTTCACAACATTAACGTTTATCAATTAAATCTTAATTAAAAAAC
>CAZQXW010000088.1:0-3562 GCA_964597365.1 uncultured Thermoplasmatales archaeon
TTATATTTGTGCCATATATATCATCTAATATAGGAATTGAAATGGTATACGCAGAAGTGAATAAAAATACATGTTTACATCCTTTCTTTAATAAATTTTAAAATGGAGATAGAAAAATGGATAAAAAAATAACAAAAGGAAATTGGAAAAAGAAAGCAGTTGAGAATGAAAACGTTGTTCGTTTCGAAAGAACAATAACTGAAGAAAAAATAGAAAGAGTAACGCTTCAGGGCTTAATAGATGAAAGAGAACATCTTAATAGACAAATAGCAAGTCTTGAAGAAAAACGAGATGACATCAACAAACAAATAACCGATATTGAAAAAATAAAATAATGGAGGTGAAAAAGAATGGTGAAGGTAGATTTATCAGATGAGGAGATACAAGCACTACATGTCCTTATGAACGATGCTAAAGTACCAGTGGAACTCGGCTTCATACTTGGTATGATGAAAAGAAAGATTGTAGACGCTTATCAAAAAGAACAAGGTAAAAATGACAAATCAAAAAAGAACTAAATGCGAAATTTATAGCCGTACTGTGGGGTATTTAAGACCCGTCAATCAATGGCATAAAGGAAAGCAACAAGAGTTCAGAGAACGAAAATATTATAAAATAGAATAGGTGATAATTATTAGTAAAGATATTAAACAATTCGTCAAAGAGTTCATAAACACAAACGGTAATAAAACATTCACTAACAAGGAATTGATTATTTATTTCAATAAAAAACACGAAAAACGCATGGATGAGATATTAGAAATGATAAATCAATTAAGACAAGACCTAACTGGTTTGCCTTGTCACGAACACAATGAAAGATTAGTAAGAGTTGAAACGACAAATAAGGTGACTACGGCGATAGTTGGAATATCTCTTACAATAATAGGTGTAGTTGTCGCTTATTTTAAATTAAGTTAAAGGAGATGAAAAATATATGGGAGATTTTGACCTAAAAACTTGGTTATATAAAGGTGTGAAACGAATAGCAACAGTTGCTGCGGCGTCAGCCGTCGTAGCCGGTGCAGATGCAACAATAGCATATTTCACCGAGACACAAAACAATATCCCAGAAGAATATGTGTTCTGGGGCGGTCTTGCTGTTATCGTTTTACAACAAATAGCCAATTGGGTAAAACACGAATATCTGGTTGAGTAAATATGAATTGGTTTAGGGAACGCAGAAAACAACGTCAGAAGTTTCTTCTTGAAACCATAAAGGCAAACAAAGAAGTACAAGTAGAACGAGTAAAGAATAAACGTGTGGTCTTAGAAAGCATTCTAAGCAACGCTAACCCCATCTATGGGGATTGCCCATACACAAAGAAGCAGCCTGAGTTAAGACAACTCTACGACCTTGTAAAAGACCCTGACGAGGATTTCCCTGAACCGTTTGGTTTACCTCGTGGAACAATTCGTGGAATAATCACAATTGTGATGACAGCCACGTTCTGTATGGCTGTTGCAAAAGGCATTGTGCCAATAAACATATTCTGTTACGTTTCCGTAGCAGTTATTCTTTCTTATTTTTTTACAAGACTTAATCTATCAAATCTTTTCAAATAAAAAAGCACGTTATGCGTTCTATCTCCCGATACCCTTCACTGTTCCGCATAACGTGCTTTCACACCAAAAAACGTGGGTCGTATATCGGGGGTTTTTGTGTATATAAACAGTTTTAAGACATCTTTATTTAAAGAAATCTCTCCAAAATGGTGAATTGGTGGAATATATGTGAGTGGTGTCTGTTTCTTCATCATATTCACACCACACGATGAAATCACCATTATAAGGTTTTATTTTTCTAAAACTCATCACCAATCACCATATTTGATTTCTTTACCTTTATTGAAAACTGTATGATAAAAAGGGTCATCATCAGTATAATGACCGCATAAACATAAATAAGATTCTATTTTTTTGTCGGTAAAATGTGGATTCGCATCCAATGAAATAGGAAATACTGTTTTTAATCTATCGCATTTTATATATCCACATATTTTTCTTGCGTCAAATGCAAAGTCTTTTCCATACGCAGATACTTTTATTTTTGGATATCTTCTTCCCATATTATCAAAAAAAATAAGAGAATAGACCTTTAACGGTCTACCTCGACTTTGAAGTCATACGCTTTTTTACCATGCTTTGTTGGTATCTGACCGAGATACGTTATACGAACAACTTCTTCTTCTTTTACATGGTCTGTTCCTTTAACTGGAACGGCTATGCCTTGCTCGTTCTTTTGATAACCCATCTTTGTCAATAATACAGCCGACCCTAACACGACCAATGGTTCATCATGTTCTTTTGTTTTTATTTCAAGAACAAAACCATATTTTGCACTATCTTTTAGTTGGGTTATAACTCCAGTTATGCTTTTTCCTTCTTCAACAATAACTGAGTTTTCTCTTGCGTTTTCCTTTCCCCAAGAAACATATGTTCCCGATGGGGTTGTTTCCATAAATGCCATTTTTTCACTCCATGTTTTCTTTTATATATTTTTCTGGTTCGTAACAAGTTTTTATACTTGCGTTTATTTCATCAAGAATCACACTTCTTTCATATGCGATTCTATGAAAGGTATCATGCCAACCAAGCGGTCTTGGTATTAATACCACATTTCCATATCCTTTACTTTTGAAATTACTATATATTTCTGTGCTTTCTGTTATGATATCATCAAAGGATGGCAACTCTTGTGGTAAAACCGTCACATTTTCAAAATCCGTATCGCTTGTTATTACTGAATATTTTGAGTTGTCTTTCGCCAATACTTTTTCAAGCATATATATTACTTTGTTGATTGGTATTATGAGAGGTTTGTTGTTTACACAAACAAATATTTTATCATATTTGTCTTCTATATATTTAAGACCAAGTACCATACCAAACGTTGGCGGGTTGCTAATTGTTGGATATAATGCTGTTTTCTTCATATATATATCCTCACGAGTTTGTCGCCTTCTTTAAATGTGAACCATTCAATCTTTCTACCATATTTTCTTTTATATGCGAGTAATACTTGTATGCTCTTGCCTGTTCTTCCTTCAAGGATTGAAAGGTTTGTCCGTTCAGCCTTTGCGGGTTTAGTTCCTTTTTTACACTGTACAAGCAAGACCTGATTGTTTCTAACGGCAACAAGGTCAACAGGGCTTTTAGAACCAGCACTACGCATGACAAGCCATCCTCTATCTCTTAGCCAATCCCTGACCTCATATTCAAATATCAATCCTATTCTATATTTAGCGTTTGGTATTATTACACCATCCTTTCTATATCTTTCTCTATCATATACTACTTTTTCTTTAAATTCAGTTCCTTTCGGTATCTGGTGTTTTATCATTTAAACACATCTCAGCAATTTTTAATGCGAGGGTGGCTACCTGTATAGCCTCATCTATTATTTCTTGTTTTGTGCCATGTCTATATTCATTCTCAGCAATTGCTTTAGCAAGTTCGCCAAGTTCTTCGGTGATATAGTTGCACCATTCAAAAAAGGAATGTGTTTGTATTCCCCATTTTTTGATTTGAAAGAAATGTTCATCCAACACAAGTTCTTCGA
>CAZQXW010000088.1:3662-5360 GCA_964597365.1 uncultured Thermoplasmatales archaeon
GTATATTGTTTCATGGTATCTCCCAATTTAATGTATTTTTAAGTATCTTTTTATTGTTCTCAATATCCATAAGTTCCGGATGTTCTGAAATCCATAACTTTAGTTCTTCCATACATTCTTCTTTACTCTTTGATTCATGCACGGCAAACCGTGTTGTCCGATATGAGTTGTCGGCAACCGATTGCAAAACTATCTCCATTGAATATTTACACATTTTAATCCCTCGTTACTATATTGTTGTTCATCATATTTAAACCTTTTCCACGTTAAGAACATTAAGGGATAAGAGTTTATCCTTAATGGTTAAGTATAATTTCTCATCCCCATATTTCACTGATTTGAATTGATGTTTTTTCTTCTTTTCATATTCTTCGACATACTGGGTTGCATTGATTGTATCTTTTGACAAACAGAACGGACAGTTTGTTATTAGCTTCTCATGTGTACGTGTATCATACATATTCCATGTATCATTAAATAGTTTCTTACAATGTTTACAATACATTTTGTCACCAATCATTTAATAACCGCCGGTATATATATGCTGATATTTCAAAGCACGTTCTTTCTTTGTCAGTTCTTCAACGTCTTCTTCGGTTATCATAATATCATCCCTTTTTCATTCAAATGGTTGAACGGCATCATATAAATTCTTGGAATATCACATTTATTTTTAAGTTTACCTTTCAATTCAAATACATCTATCTTTTGTTCCTTTATTGTTTCATCCGTATAAATACCATGAATGCGTGTTTCTCCCATATTGTTTTTACTTATTATCAAATAACATATTTCATTTTTCATCTTTCTCTCTCCATTTAATTCTTCTTTTTGTCCTTTCAGACATCGGTATTAGTTCATAGTCAAGTTTTCTAAATCTATTTCCCCGTCTATGATATCTGTTTCCCTTACTCATATTCATAACCATCCGGATTTTTGTTTCTTTTCGTAGTGTTCTTTTCCTTTTTTATAAAAAGAGTCAGTTGGTAGTATAACAGCGTCAAGATAACTATCGTCATATGTTGATTTTAGATACATGGATTCCTTTTCATTAAGAACATCTATCAAATCAGCTATCAAAGAAGCCCCGACAGAATTATATAAATAACATCTATCATATTCTTTTAAATAATCATCATCCGTTTTTTCGTTATCACCCGAAAAAAAGATACCATACATCTCTTGTAAATATTTACTTGCATATATCTTTAGTCTTTCAATTAATATTTCTACATCAACCAATCTCGTATTTTCATCATATTTTTTACAATTTCCATCTTTGTTATGTTTTATACACTTATGATTAACTTTATGGTCTTCACCCGTTACACAATCCGTTTCTATATGACTAAATTCTTTACAATATGCAGTGCCATCTTCTTTATAATAATTATAACAATATTTACAGACAACAGCACATTTTTTACATTTTTTCATTTCTATTTCTCCATTTTAAACTTTGGTGCATAGTTCAATAATTCCCACTCAAGTGTCCTTCTATACTTCGGCGGTAGTTGTTTTTTATATTTATCACGTATCTCCTCATATTTCCTTTCTTCTATTTCATGTTTCCAAAACCAGTTATCAACACCCTCATATTTTTTTTCTATTTCTTCCCAACTAATTGGTGGGTCACTTGCTTTATACATTTCATCTAAACATTTTTTCATTATTTCTATTGCTTTTTTTTCATTCATT
>CAZQXW010000089.1:0-5199 GCA_964597365.1 uncultured Thermoplasmatales archaeon
ATGCATAAACCACTTGAATTCTGGATCGCGATGATCGCTGGCGCCTTGATCGTAATCGAGAGAAACCGCGAGAGGTCTTTCGTTTCTCGTATCCTGATCGCGGCGATTTCGTCGGGCATTGGTTATTCGCTGGCCCCGGAGGCTGCGGCGCTGACAGGCCGAAGCGAAGTGATTGCGGTCATGATCCTGACGGCTTTTGGGTATCTCACTCTGGACTTGTTCGCAGGCATCATCGCGGATCGGGAGTTCATCAAGCAGGTAATCCGCGACCGTATCGGCGGGAGACGCAAATGATGGATCACACAAAGGAACGAGCGCGAAGGCACAGAGGTCTTTTGATCGTCATCTTTGCCTTGCTCGTGGTCTGGTTCTTGGAGCCTGGCTTGCATCACGTCGCCGAAATCTGCGGCGACTTCATCAAACGTCAGTTTGGAGCCCCATGATGACCGATGACAGATTTCCCCGAGCCTACAAGCTTGAACGAGTGACCGAGGGTGGCTACGTCAATCACCCGGATGATCCCGGCGGCGCGACCAACAAGGGCGTCACGCAACGGACCTACAACGCCTATCGCAAGCGCCGGGGGCAGGACACCCGCGACGTGCGCCGGATCACCGATGCCGAGGTCGAGACGATCTATCGGAACCAGTATTGGAACGCGGTCAAGGCCGATGCGCTGCCGGATGGCGTGGCCTATTGTGTGTTCGATGCGGCCATCAACTCCGGGCCGGGCCAGGCCGCCGAATGGTTACAGGAAATCATCGGCGTCAAGGTCGATGGCGTTGTGGGTGACGAGACGATCAGCGCGGCACGCGAGGCGAACCCGGTTGCCCTGATCAACGAGTATTGCGACCGTCGGTGGGCCTTCATGAAGCGGCTCAAGCACTTCAAAACTTTCGAGGATGGATGGAAGCGCCGCGTGGCCGAGGTCCGGGCGCAGTCGATCAATTGGGCACAGGCGCAGCCCGTTCCGGCCAGCCGCGAGAACCCGCAGCCCAAAGCAGAGGGGCGCGAAAAGATCACGTCCACGATCCGGGATGCCGCCAGGAAGCCGAGCGTCTGGACCGTAATCACGGGCCTGATCGCATCCCCGGCCATCGCCAGCGGTTCCGGGCCCGTGCCCTATGCCGTTGCCGCGGTGCTGGTGATCGCCGCTCTGACGGGCGTCTGGTGGCTTGTGCGGGGGCGTGAGGCATGATCCTGCGCGCCGCCATAGGGCTTTGCGCCGTGCTGGCCGTGCTTCTGGTGGTGCAGACGTGGCGGCTGGGAAACTGCCAGGAGAAGGCCGCGCGGCTCGACACCTGCGAGGAAGTGGACCGACTGGAAGGAGAGGCACGAGATGAAAGTGACGATGATCTCAGTGACCGCATTTCTGATCCTGAGTAGCTGCGACGTGCCGGGCGACTTCTGCCAGGTGGTCAAGCGGCCGTTGATCTTTGCCCCGGAGACGGCCCGGCAGATGGTGCGGACCAACCGGCCCGAGGCGGAGCAGATCGCCGTTCAGAACAGCTACGGCGCCAAGCATTGCGAGTGGCGGGCACCGTAGGGCGCCCGCCTTCGTGATCAGTCTCCGAAATCGAAGCCCACAAGCCGCGGCTCTGCCGGCTCGGGCGGGGCATACACGGCGACTTGCGGGCCGAACACTGCGACATTGCAGCCGAGCCGCTTTGCCTCATCCTTGGCCATGTCCTCGACCTTGGCGCGGCCCTTGTCCTCGGCGGCGGGATCTCCCATCACCGGAATGATCACGTTGCGCGTCTTGGTTTGCCGCATCGTCAGAAACACCGGCACCTTGGCGAAGTCGATCGGCTCGATCTCTTCGCGCTTCGTCTTGGTTTCGGGTTTGTCAGCCATTTATAACTCCTCTTGGCCTGGTGGTGATTTCATCCGAGCGCGCCGCGGTTTTCGTCGGCTCGCTTGGCGATCGCGTTCAGCTCATCGCCAATGGGTTTCAGGTTTTTCCGCTCCTCCTCTGTTGCAACGTCGAAGTAGAATGTTTTCAGGTGGCCCATGCCTTCATGAGCGATGCGCCTGGCCCTGTCCCACAGCTCTTTATGCGGGGTTTCTATGTCCTCGCCGCGCGCCCAGGCGGCGAGCTTCTGGCCGGCATCGACCGTGATGTGATGGCCGGGCGGGAAGCTCATGCGGTGCTGGTCCTGGACCTTGTGCGGCAATTTCAGATCCACCACGCCGGGCGACGCCGGGTTGAGCGTGAAGCTTGCGGTCATTTCATACATGAACCGCTTTTCCTGGATCGGAAACCAGCCTGCGTTTTCCACGATCACGCGTCCTCGATCGTCCTTCTTGCTCATGTCGATCTTTTCCTCTGCGCGCAGGCAGAAGATCAGGTGGGTTCGCGCTTGCAGGAAGGCGTTCATCATCTTCTTGTGACGCATCTTCGGATCTTTCCACGCGCCCGGACCTTTCACGCTGGATTTTTCCGCCATTTCCATGATCCCGCCCTCGCCGTCGAATTCGTGGCTCATGCTGTCGATCACGATCGCTTCAAAGCCGGCGGCTTCGGCCGACTTCACGGCTTCCTGGTAGCGTTCCGGCGTGAATGGCGGCGCGAAGTCTGCGTGGTGGAAGTTGAACTGGTCGGCATAGTGCAGGGCGCGGCCAGCCTCTGTGTCGATCACGGCAAAAGGCTTGTCGCCGCAGATCCCGGTTGCAAGGTTCATCGCCGAGAACGTCTTGCCGCTGCCGGAGGCCCCCGCAAGGGCCACCAGAAGGTGAGTGTCGCGGCGCTCGGCCGGTGCGAATGTGAAGCTCATGAAGCAGTCCAATCCTCGAATTTCACGCTGGAGTAGAGGTCCAGCTTTTCCTGAAAATCCGACCAGTCGGCCTTTTCCATGCAGAGATTTCCGCAGTTGGCATAGGTCTGGGCGGGGTGGTTGGACACGAAAACGGTGACGTGAACGTGATCCCCTTTCAGCTCATGGCGGTATTTCCAGAACTTCTTCATTCGATCACATCCTTCTCGTCGCGGCGTTCGCCCTGCACGGCGGGCGGTTGCCAGCCTTCCGGCGCCTGCCATATGCGCGCCAGCTCAAGCAGATCCTTGCCATCCATCTTGGCCGCTTCTTCGGCGTCCTTCTCGGAGATCAGGTTGCGTTCATGCCATTCAGGCATTTCCAGACGGATCGTGCGGGAAATCATGCCGGGCCAGGTTTGGCTTTGGAGGCACCGGCCCCAGATCATCAACGCGCGCTCGCGACGCATCAACGCGGTTTCCATGAAGGCGGCGTCAAGCTCGGCGGTCAGCAGCAGGTGCGGCTCTGCCGTTTCCTGCACGACAAAGAACTGGCGCGGCTTGTTGCCGGTCAGGTTCTTCGCGCCTTGGTGATAGTGCGCGGCCGTCATGTCCCAGCCGGAATTCGCTGCGAACTTGGCCAGCGTGGCGGGGGCAATGTCGGTGCCGGTGGTCTTGTAGTGGATGATTACGTTTTCGTCGGCCGCGTAGAAATCAGGCCGGCAGCGGCACATCACGCCGGCTTCCTGCCAGCAGATCGTCGCCTCGCGCTTGAGGCGCCCGAACTTGTCGGCTCCGAAAAGGTGGCCGATATCCGGGTTGTCGCGGATCTGTTCGTGCGCGAGCTGGGCCATTGACTGGACGCGCGCCATGTTCTTTTTCAGGATCGGCGTCTTGCCCTGCGCATAGGCTTGTTCGCGAGCTTCCTTCGCCGCCTTCGACCGGAAGTCGGCCGCGTCGATCTCCATGATGGGAGATCCAGTGCCGGTCAGGAGCCGGTGCGCGGCGGATCCGAGATCGAAAATGTCCTTCTCGTCGTTCTGCGCATCCTTGTTGAGCCTGGGCGTCTTTTCCCAGACCTTGCGCGGCGCGGTATCGAGCAGGGATTTGACAAGCGAGCTGGTCAAGCTTGGCTCTGGCATAGGATCGCCAAGGTAGGTGGCGAAATCCATGCCCTCAATCAGTTGCGGCAGGTGCATTCTCGATCTCCTTTTCGATACGGCGCTTTTGTTCCATCAGCGCATCCACGTTGCCAGCCAGCAGCATGTCGACCAGTGGGCCGCCGCGGCGTGCCTTCCATGCGCCCCGCGCCTTTCGGCATTCGGGGCTGCAAAACTCCTGTCGGGGGTCGGCGGGCTCGAAAGCCCGGCCGCACTCGTGCCATGCGCAGCGTTTCACGCTGTCGCCCTCGTCTGCGCCCACACGTCGTAGCGCAACGCCACGATGGGCTTTCCGCCAAGGTGCGGGTGCTGGCTGGAAACGGCTTTCATGGCCGTTGCCGTGAGCCCGCATAGAGCGGTTGCGCCGTCAATCAGGATCGTGGCGGGGATGGTGGCGCCGCCGTCCTGGATCACGACCGTCAGCTCGACGGACGGCTGGCGTTCCCTGTAAAAGCGATCAGTCACAATCTGGCTCCTCTGGTTCAAACTCCACGTCGTCGGCCAGCTCGTAGATGGCCGAGACGAGATCTTCGGGCAGGGTGTCCGGGGTCACGTCGACGCCCAGGATGGTCAGGGCGTCGATTTCAAAGTCGGTCCACTCGGTCCACGTTGGCGATCGGGGCACGCCGTAATCGGTGCGTTGGCCGGAGGCGCTGAAAATTACCTCCAGCTCCTCGCCGCTCCATTTTGCAGTTCCGCGCGCCATCAGAACGACGGCCCGTCGCAATCCTCGGGCAGCTCAGGGGCAGGCTTGTCGCCCCAGCCATAGCCATTTTCGACCTCGCGGATCCTGTCTTTCAGGTTTTCGAGCGACACGCGGAGCGCGTGCCTGTGATGGTCGCTGTCCTTGTTCCAGTAAAGCACAAGGCAGGCGTCTGCCGTTTGGTTGGCGTGATATTGCAATTCAATCAGTTTGGTATTGGCCACGTCTATTTCCTTTCGTGGTTTCAGTTACGGTCCCAGATCAGCAGGGTGGTGCCGATCACTTTCGAGGCGCTGCCGTCCATCATCTGCGAGCCGATCAGCTCATCGACAAAGAACCTTTCCAGATCCTCGAAACTCTTGAAGCGCAAGCGCGTGATCCGCGCGCCGCGCTTGTTGGTAAGGTGTTCAACCTCGTAATTCATGCCTTGCCCCGAACCATCTTGAGCAAGTCATCAAAGTCGGGATCGCCCGCCATCGCCTCGGCGGCCCGCTCCATGAGCGGCAGCGCCCCGGCATAGTCGCCCTCGGCAATATGGCAGGTGGCGATCTGGAAACATTCAATCGGATCGGTCGGCATTGCGT
>CAZQXW010000090.1:0-5106 GCA_964597365.1 uncultured Thermoplasmatales archaeon
TATAGCCTGCTCTTTAGCCCATACTGTGTTAGATTGTATCCCTTCCTTTTTCCTCGGTGCGCCCGACCCTGATACGGCTCTTTCTGTTTTACCTGCTCATGCTCTTCTGATGGAAGGCAAGGGTTTTGAAGCAGTATCTTTGTCTGCTATGGGTAGTTATGGGGCTGTACTTTTTTGTTTTTTGCTGGTAATTCCAATTCGTTTTGTAATTGGCAGTCCTGTATTTTTTTATGAGACACTTCGCGAGATTATGTTATTTGTCCTACTCGCCGTCTCTATTCTTATGATTGGAACTGAGAAATCGAAGATTTCTTTTCTTGAGTTAAAGAAGTATTGGCCTAGTATTTTTGGAATGATTTTTGCTTTGTTTGTCTTCATTTTATCTGGTTTTTTTGGTTTTGTAATTTTTGAAATTGTTGTGGAATCCCCTATTGGTCTTGAATCTCCTGTTTTGTTTCCCGCGCTTGCCGGCTTGTTTGGTATGCCAACACTTGTTACTAGTCTTATGACTAGTCCTGTTATTCCTGAGCAGAATCTTAGCGATGTTGTTTTGGATAAAAAAACTAAAAAATCTAGTATTATGTCTATTGTTACGGGTAGTTTGGGCGGCATCTTAGTTAGTATTATTCCAGGTATTACTAGTGCTACTGGTACTGTTATTTCTATGAATATCAGGGGTGAATCATCAAAACGCCAAACAATTATTACTCTTTCAGCCGTTAATACTGCATGTGCATTTTTTGTTGTAATTATGATGTTTGTAATTCTTCGCTCGCGTAGTGGTGCTGCACTTGCTGTAATGGATCTTATTGCAGTTGAAGAGTGGAGTCATATACTTATTCCTCAGTATCTTTGTTATCTGTTGATTGCGGTTTTACTTGCTGGAACGTTTGCTTATTTTTTAACTCTTTTTATTGGTAAAATTTTTGCTAGAAAGTTTGCAAACATTCCTTATTCTCTGGTTGTAAAACTTACGATTTCAATGGTTGTAATCCTTGTCTTTTTGTTTACTGGTCTCATGGGTTTGTTAGTGCTTTTAATTGCTACGTTTATCGGTCTTTTACCTGTTGAGTTTGGTGTGCGCCGCAGTCATTGCATGGGGATACTTCTCATTCCGATAATATTTTATTTTCTTTAAGCGGCTAAAATCTTTTCTTCTACACTATTATGTAAATCATCAAAAAGTATATCGAATTCTTTTCCAAAAATAAGTGCTGCAACTTCTATTATAAGATTTCTTTCTTCTGCTATATTTTTGATTTGGTCTAACACTTCTTTTTGGTCCTTTTCTGTTTTTTCTGCTATTTTTTCAATAAGCGTTGTCAAGACATCTTTTTCAGTGGTTTTTTGTTCTTTTTTCTCTTGTTTTAAAACGTCTTTTGTCGGTTGATATCCAGATGGAATTTTTATGTTGCTTATATCAAAGCCGGGTGTTACCTTTTCGCTTTCTTTTACAAGTAGCCCGGATTGTATCATCTGATTTGTAAGTTTTTTTGAATCTTCAGGATTAAACCAGTTGAGTTCCATTGAAAGTGTTAAGTAAAACTCTGAAAAGCCCATTTGTTTTTTTCCACTTCTTTTGAATATAAAGGCTATAACGATTTCTTTTTCAGAATCCATTTTTTTGCCTCCTCATAATGTTCTATATCTACTAGCAATCCTGTGATATCTGAGTTTAACCAGTAGTTTGTGTTAAAAACATTGGGCTCGTAGATAAAAACATTTTGTGTTTTTGAATATCTTTTTACTAAATCACTTGTTTTAAAATCAAAGCTTTCTTGTTTTTCTTTTATTATTACCATGCCATCGGTGTTTTCATATATGTTTTCATCCTCTGATAGATAGTTATATATCTTGTTTTCAGAGATTTCTCTTATTTTTTTAATATCTATTTGTGGTCCGTATTTTTTTCTTAGTATTACTGCGGTGGCCCCTGTTAAAAAAATATCTACAACATCTCCTGAATCTCTTGGCGCACTGTCTACCCATATGTCGTATTTTTTTGATAGTTTTTGATAAATGCATAGGTCCGGCTTGTCGTTTTGAATGCCGTCGAAGTCATGGAGGTATACTGTTTCATCCTCGGGTAATTTTTTTAAAAATTCTTTTTGTTTTTCTGCTATTTGCCTTTCTTTAAGTGTGATTTTTGGTATTATCTGCATCTTTTTCAAAATAGTATAAAGTATGCTTGGTTTTTAAAATGTCTCTTTGTTTTTTTATGCTGCTCTGTTTATTGGTGTGTTTTTTCCAAGTATGTGTTCTTGTATCCTGTTTATAAGGTCATCTAACTCAAAGGGTTTTGTGACATAATCTATGATGCCCATATCTTTTAGTTTTTCTTTTTCTTGTTCTGAGTATCTAATAACTGTTAAAAGTATTATTTTTGGACTTACGTCTTTATGTTTTAAGTTTGATATTATTTCTTGTGTGGTAAGCCCCGGCATCATAACATCTAGTGTTACTAGATCTGGTTGGAATTTGTCTACTTTTTTTAGAAAGTCTTCCCCGTCTTCTGCGGTTTGTGTTTCAAATCCTTCTTTTTTTAGTAGTAGTTCTATCATTTCTCTTAGGTCTCTTTCGTCATCTACTACCATTACTCTTGTCATTTTTTTCCCATCCTCTTCTTTTACCACCATAATATGCATTACGGAGGCATTACAATATATGTTTTTTGGATATATAAATATTAGGATTGAAAGAATATATTTTATTTAGAGTTACTTTCTAATTGTATTAATCGATGGAAAAGAATCATTTCAAGATAAGAGTCACTTAAAAATAATTATGATTTGTAAAAAACTATATATATGTGTATACACATATTTATTTATAGTGATATTTATGGCAAATATAACCCTTTCAGTACCAAATAATGTGCATAAAAAAATGAAACATTTTTCTGAAGTAAAATGGAGCGAGGTAGCTAGAAAAGCAATAATTGAAAAAATAGAGATGTTGTCTTTAGCTGAAAAACTAGCTCAAAAAAGTGAACTTACAGAGAAAGATGTAAAAGAGTTTAATAAAAAAATCAAATCATCTGCTAATAAGAGGTTCCTTAGTTGAAAATAGTAATCGATTCAAATATTCTTTTTTCAGCTTTGATAAAAGATTCAATAACCCGTAGAATGATCTTGGACTATGATGAGCAGTTTTTATTTCCATCATATATTTTCGAAGAAATGGAAAAACATAAAAATGAACTATTGGCAAAATCAAAAATGAAATCAAAAGATTTCGAAGATTTATTAAAAATTCTACTTAGAAAAGTAGTAATCATACCAAAGGAATTGCTGCTAAATAAAAAGGATGAAGCATATAAAATCATAAAAGACATTGATCCTGATGATGTTTCGTTTATAGCATGTGCCTTAATTTTTTCTAATAGTGTAATTTGGTCAGATGATAAAAAGCTAAAAAAACAATCAAAAGTTCGAATAATAAATACAACTGAAATGTATTCATTATTATATGATAAGAAGAATTAATTATTTTTAAAATGAAAAAAATATTTTTTTCTCAATCTCTCCAGTTGATCCTCTCTTTTATAATTTCGACCTTGAGTATCAGATCTGTATGCATCTTTGGCAGATTTTGCATCACACCTAGTTTATTGTCATACAGAAGAAGGAATGTATCTTGTATTGCATTTAATGAATTGGCTTTTATAGAATGTAAAAACTTGTAAAGACTACTTATCTCTGAGTCAGTAGGCCTTGAGAAGTTTATGAACTGAGAAAGAGAATCAATTATTATCATATCTGGATTGCATTTACTTATGCCAAATGTTATAATCTTTTTCATCTCCTCTAAGTTTAGAGGCGGATCACGGTAATAGCAATCTTCAAGTTCATGTTTTTTTATAAAAGCATATTGTGAGACACAATCGATAAAGGTTATTTGTTTGTTTTCCAGCTTGTTGTGTTTTAATTCAAGCCGCATATAATCATAGCTTCTTGTAAGAGAAACATACAGGAGTTTTAGGTTTTTTTCAGGCCGTATTTTACTTAATAATTCGAGGATATCTACAAACTCAATTGAGTTGTGAGTAATTATTACAAGCCCACTTAATTCTTTTAAAATCTTGGTCATTTCTGAATGAATTTCTCGCCAGTAATTAGTAATTACGCGCTCATCTTCAAGATTTTTTTCTTCTAGTGAGCTTGTGTACTCGCCCATTTTTTTACAGCTCCTACAAGATCTTCAAATTCAAAGGGTTTTGTAATATACTGTATTACTCCCATCTCAGATAATTTTTTTTCTTCAGGTTTTGAAAATTGAATAACTGTTAAAAGTATTATTTTTGGTTTTGATTCTTTATTTTTTATCTCTTCAAGTATTTCTTTTGTCTTTAGCCCCGGCATCATAACATCTAGCGTTACTATGTCTGGTTTAAACTCGTCTATTTTTTTTAAAAAACTTTCTCCATCTTCTGCGGTTTGTGTTTCAAATCCTTCTTTTTTTAGTAGTAGTTCTATCATTTCTCTTAGGTCTCTTTCGTCATCTACTACCATTACTCTTGTCATTTTTTTCCCATCCTCTTTAAAAACTTGTTAGAGTAAATTACACAAACATCACAATATATGCCTTCTTCATTATATAAATTTTGGGAAAAATTATTTCATTTTTTTATTTAAAAAGCCTTTTTTATAGAGCAAAGCAAGCTCTCTATTTCAAAAGGTTTTTTGACGTAATCAACGACATTTCCCATCTCATAAATCTCTTTTTTTTCTTTACCTGAAAAACGTATTACGGTTAAAAGTATTATTTTTGTTTTAGGGCTTTTTTGTTTCAAACGTGTAATGATCTCTTTTGTTTTAAGGCCCGGCATCATAACATCTAGTGTCACTAAATCTGGCTGAAAATCTTCTACTTTTTCTAATAGATCCTGACCGTCTTCTGCGGTTTGTGCTTCATATCCTTCTTTGTTTAGAAGAATACCAATCATTTCTCTTAGGTCTCTTTCGTCATCTACTACCATTACTCTGTCGATAGTCTCTCCTCCCAGAAAGTATACTAAAAAATAATTCTGGTATTAATAATGGTTTCTATATTAGTTACTCCTTGAGAGAATGTCTAGTTCATCAAATCTGTTTTCAACGTTTTGTA
>CAZQXW010000091.1:0-4927 GCA_964597365.1 uncultured Thermoplasmatales archaeon
CCTCTTCACTCATGCCCCTGCGTACTAAATAAGGATAGTCTTTAATGCCAAGTTCCTGGCATATCTGGGCCCGATGGTTGCCGTCCAGTATGTTACCGTCTTCGTCATACTCAACTGGCACCTGCACGCCATTTTCAGCTATGTCAGCTTTAAGTACTTCGTATTCTTCTGTTGTTAGCGGTGGCATAACCTGATATTTCATTCAGCGTCTCCTTGGTGCTTTCTCTCCTTAAACTCCGGATAATATTCACAGATCTTCTCTTCAATTTGGCGCAGCTGCTCGGCCTGTTCCTCTGCTTCTTTTAGTAGCCGGTGTAGTTCTAGAAGTTTTGGCATTGGTTAGTCCTCCACCTTCACTTTAGCGAAGTGCCAGGTAAAAAAAAGATCTTCCACCGTCACATTCTCGCCAAGATCTTCAAAAAACTCTTTAATATTTATCATATCCGCCCAGGTAAATTCACTCTGGGAATTTATTTTCCGACTAAATGTAAGCGCCGTGTTACCAATTACTACGCTTATCTTGTCTTGTGTCAGTCCATGCTTAGCCATTAAAGCCCTTAATTCAGGGAAAGTTACCATATTCGTCACGTTATCACCTCTTCAAGGATATTTACTATAGTGAAGTTTACCACATCAATTATTATTTTGCAATAGTTTTTATATATATTTTTTAATTTTCGCTTGCATAAAATAACATAATATAGTTTAATAGAGTTATACTATAGTGAAAGGGTGAGTAGTGTGGAACAGCGACTGTTGGCTTTTGCTCTCAGGTTGTCTTCACTACGCAACGAAATGGGCTGGACAAAAGAACAGCTAGCCGACAAACTAGATTGCCCTCCAAGCCTTATAACTTATTATGAATCTGGACAACGTGCACCAGGATATTACAATTTATTAAAACTAAGGTTAATATTTGATTGCACAGCAGACTATATAATGGGTTTGACAGACGATAAGTCTTTAAATTGTGGGCAAGCTAAATCTGAGCAACAATTCGTTGCCGAAAAAGAGGAGGAGTATAATTGTGACTGATACCAAGATGTGCCCGTATTGTGGAGAAGAGGTAAAGTTAGAAGCGATCAAGTGTAAGCATTGCCAGTCCATGTTAAGCGCCGAAGATGATGCCCTGGTTGGCGCAGCTAGAACAAAAAAAAGCCCCCGTAAAACCTCAATATGCACCTAAAGCAAAGAAGCCGATCTGGAAGCGCTGGTGGGCCTGGGCGGCTGTTATTGTAGTTATCCTGGTATTTATATTATCGTCCGGAGGCGAAGACAATACCCCTTCCACTCCAAGCGCTGCTTCTAATGATACTCAAGCCGAAGCCCCCGATCCGCTTGTTGTTACCACCGATGATCTGATCGACGATCTGCGGGACAATGCCTTAAAAGCAGCTGACACTTACAAAGATCAATACGTCGAACTAACCGGCAAGCTATCCAATATTGACAGCGATGGAAGTTATTTCTCTTTAAGTAAGCTATCGGATGAATTTTCCCTTGACTCAGTATTATGCAGGATTGAAGATCATCACCTTGATACTGTAATGAATTTTTCGAAAGGGCAAGAGGTTACCGTTACAGGTAAGATCACCAGTGTTGGTGAAGTGCTGGGCTATACTTTGCAGGTAGATACTATTAAGTAGATAGGAACTTAACCATGCGTAACCCTAACAGCTCCGGATCTGTTTATAAACTAAAAGGCCGGCGCCGCTGCCCCTGGGTGGCCAGGGTAACAAACGGCTGGACTACCACCACAGCCAAAAGCGGCAAGCGTAAAGGTGAAGAAGTCTCCCGGCAGCAGTATACCTACATTGGCTATTATCCTACCAAGAAGGACGCCCTCGATGCGTTAACATTACATAGAACCGGCCACTTAACCCCCAAAAACATTATGACAGTAAAAGAAGTCTATGACGAATGGGCAGGCGTTGCCTTCTCCCATGTTTCCTCTCACACCCAGCGCAGCTATAAGCAAGCCTGGGCGGTTTTAAGCAAACTCTCCCACCTACCCTTTGCTGAATTGCGCACCAAACAGTGGCAGGAACTTCTGGACTCTTCTCCCCTGGGTTACTCAGCCAAGATGAAGATGCGCACCGTGATCAGCCAGCTTTACAGTTACGCCGGCCAGAACGATATAGTAAGCCAGAACTATGCTAAGTACTTAAGGTTAACCAGGGATGAGAAGAAAGAGAAGAACGTCTTTACTGATCTGGAAATTAAGAAGATGTTTGATCATATTCAGGTGGAAGGTATAGACACGATCCTTATTTTAATTTATACTGGGTTTCGGATCACAGAGCTGCTGGAGTTAACTAAGTTTAACGTTGACTTAAATGCAGGGATCATCAGAGGTGGTAAAAAGACAGAGGCCGGCCGTAACCGGCTGGTGCCGATCCACCCGAAGATCTTACCGTTGATCAAGAAGCACCTTAACCGGGATGGTGAAACCTTAATCTGCCGGGAAGACGGCCAGGCCATGACAGCTGACAAGTATCGCAAGAAGATCTACTACCCAGCGCTTCAGGCTGTGGGCATAGAAGAGAGGCCACCTCACACCTGCCGGCATACGTTTGGCACCCTGGCAGCCAAGGCCGGGATAGATAGTATTATTATTCAGAGGATGATGGGCCATAGTAACTATTCTTTTACAGCTGATAACTATACTCACCCACAAATTGAGGAATATAAAAATGCTATATCGAAGATTTAATTTGTCACTTGCTTGTTACTTGTTTGTCACTTGCTTGTCACTTGTAGACAGCATTTTCTACCACCGGAGGACATGTTACGATCTTTAAAAAGCCTATAAACACTGTCATTGCGGGATGGTGTAGCGGTAGCACGGATGACTCTGGATCATCCTTAAAAGCCCTATAAATAAGGATTTATCAGCGTTTTGTCACTTGCTTGTCACTTGTAAATAAAGCGCGTTTGATGATCGAAAAAGCCCCCGGCCGGAACCGGGGGTAGTTTATTTCCAATTTTCGTAGTCGTCTGGGATGCCATAATAAAATGGTATAAACTCGTTTTTAATACGCACTACAGTTCCATCCTGGTCGACATGCGCCTCAACTATCCACCCGCCCATCATGGCCGCTATTTGTTTCCCTTTCATCCATGGAGTTTGGGCTTGCAGACATCCGGTCTGGTATATGTGAATGTTTCGGTAAAAGATATATTCCGCCTTATGATAATGGCCAACTGCTAGAATGTTTGGCTTTTCGCCTCCACTCATTGCCTCAACCATCTTTTGGATCTTGTAGCTTATCGCATAGGCAGTTCCATCGCCGGGATGCCTTAGCTCTAATATACAGTTTGGGGTAAGGTTAACCGTTGCCCAGCTCTGCCCCAGGTAAACCATATCATCCCGCTGATCAGCTATCGGCTTACCGATATCATAACCTGCCCTTTTAATTAAACTGTGATCGTGGTTTCCTGTGATAAAATATGTTTTAATGCCGGACCTCACAGGATAGTTTTTTACTATCTCGGTTACGTGATCGTCAGCGCCCTGGCTGTAGCATTCGTATTTATGGCCCTGACGCATATCTTCGCCTTCGTCCATATCTCCAGTATGATAGACTACTTTAATTCCTTCCTTTTCGTAGATATCATAGAGAGTATGTGCATGTGTCAACTGAGTATATTTACTGTTGATCTGGTTGTCACCACAAAGGCCGAAGCGTATTACCTTTTCGCCATTCCATCTGGCATCATGCGTATTGCGATCAGGTTCCAATGGCTGCCGGCATAGTGATAAATATCCTTCGTTATCCTCTACTAAATACCCGGTCTCTTTTAACTCTTCAATAACAGCCATTAATACCCGTTCACTGATGCTAAACTTAAGGCATAAATCTTTTTTAGCCCCCCCCCTTATCAGACTATTCTTTATTTCAGTAACCAGGCTGTTTGTTTTGGTTTTGCAAATATTACGCTTTGCATAAGCCCGTTGCACTGTAGTCTTAGACACTCCGAGGCGATCAGCTACTTTTCGCTGAGACATCCCGGGCTCGTTAAGCAATTTTAGTATTTCGATCTCGCTAGCGATAGGGCTCCCTCCTCCGTTTAGTGTAGGCTAACCAAAGGAAATAAGGGTTAGCGTTTTTGTCCTTCCAGCCACATTACAGCCATGATTGAGTAATTAGCCAGGTCGCGGATCGTGTCCTCGATAGCTTCATCATTAACCTGGGCCTGGTTATCTAAGAGGTTATCAATACGTTCAAACTTGTCTTCGGCCCTAACGATGTAGGCAATCAGGCCGCGCTTATCCAGACTTTTCTTGAAGCTGTCCTTATAGTCTCGGTTTTTCCTTTCGTAGAGGGCCCGGAGATCCGAAACGACAGCGTCAAAGGCCCTGAGGTTATCCTCCATGTTTACCCTCCTTGACATTCGTGCTAAATCTTTTTGCTTATTTAGCACAACTGTTATTATTTAACTACTTTCAGCACCAATCATTAAGTCCTGCTTAATAGTTCACCAAACACCTGTTCTGCACGTTAAAACACCTACCCATAAACATATTCCACTTAGCTAAATACCACTTGCCATCACACCTATAAACAGTGCTATAAGCAAGGGGTAACAACTGTTTTAAATACCACACATCGATACCTCCATATAATTTGTCCCCGGTGCGCACCCCTGCCTTGCTACGCTGTGCCGTTAAGCGATGCGCCTTCGTGCAGAGGGCAGGGGCCGGGGTGCCGCGCTTGTTTCACCGCGAACACATTTCCCTGGTAGCTACCCCCGGCTGGCCTAGGGGCTTTCGTCGCCTTGCAGACTTTTGCACCGTAGTGTTCTGCAATCCTACTCGCCCCCGCCGGGTAAAGCATCCGCAGGCTTATACCTGCCACAAACATATCCCCAGCCTTGCAAGTAAGAAGCGCATTGCGCCTCTGCCGGGGTTATGCCGCCCGTTGCC
>CAZQXW010000092.1:0-4736 GCA_964597365.1 uncultured Thermoplasmatales archaeon
CTGGTGAGACTCGCCCTCCCCCTGCTGGGCATCGTTTGTGGCGTTGTCCTTGCGAGCATTTTCTACGGGAGCCTCGCGAGCTGGTTGTCGTCGTGGCTCCAGAGCCCTACACAGGCCAACGTTGTCGCCTTCCTCATCATCTTCTTCCTCTTCGTCACTGCAGGCTTCTCTCTGTTGCGCCTTGCCCGCAGGTTTACACGCGCCTTTGCCTTCGGCTGGGGAGGGCTGACGAAGACCATCGTCCCTCTTGGCGGCATAACCCTCGGCGTCGTGCTCGCCGGCATATTCTACGGAGACGTAGCCGACCAGTTGTCGACGTGGCTCGAAAGCGGCAGCCAGGCCTCCATCGTCGCATTCGTTATCATATTCATCGTTGTCATGGTTGTCTCCATAGAGCTATTCCTCATCCTGTCCTCCTTCAGGGGAAAGGTCCCGTCGAGCCCGCTCGTCGGATGGGCAGACCGGCTCGGCGGAGTGGTATTCGGTCTGGCGATAGGCGTCGTTGTCGCTGGCGCTTTCGTCTCGATCCTTGCCAAACATGCCTCCCCCGAGCTTGAGGAAACGATCAGGGACTCCGGGCTGTCAGCCTTCCTTCTCAACCAGTTCCCGTTCGTGCTTCACCTCCTGCCCGACGAATTCGACACGGTGCGCGACTTCTTCCGGTGATGCGCGCGCGCCGGCAACCGGCTGGGCAACCGGCCGTACAGCCGCTGCAACCTCACCCGACATCTCATTTGCGTACCCGCTCCTCAAACCGCCAGGGGGACCCAGGGCTGCGTCAAAGTCAGGAAATCAAGGGTAACAGAAGAAGTACTGGCTTTTCTCGGTGAAATTATGTATGCTGTGAGCGATGCAGTGCCCCGAGACCCCTTTTGGACAAGAAAGGCTGGTAGTGCGGCCAGTACGCTGGGATGAAGTGGAACGTTGGGACCGACTGATGGAGGCGCACCACTATTTGGGTATACGCCGATTGGTTGGCGAGTCGTTGCGTTACGTGGCTGAAGAGGGGGGCAAGTGGCTGGCGCTGGTAGGATGGGGAAGTGCCGCCTTCAAGTGTGGGCCGCGGGATCGGTGGATCGGCTGGACACCGGAGCAGCAGTGGCGGAGACTGCGCTATATTGCCAACAACTTGCGGTTCCTGGTGCTGCCCGAGGCACGGCGGCCGAATCTGGCCTCCCAGGTGCTGGGTGCTAACCTGCGCCGGCTTTCGCGGGACTGGCAGGCGGTATTTGGTCACCCTATTGTGCTGGTAGAGACCTTCGTAGACCCGCGTTTCACTGGTGGTTGCTATCGTGCGGCAGGGTGGCAGGAGCTGGGCAGTACCAAGGGCTATCGGCGCAACGGTGGGCGCTACTACTTCCACGGTCAGCCCAAACGGGTCTGGGTACGGCTGCTGCATCGGCGGGGCCGGGAGTGGCTCACGGCAGCCTTTGACGTCCCCAGCTTGTGTCCCGGAGGTTCATTCATGGTTGACCTGAATACTGTGGTAGAAGCAAAGGGTGACCTGCTCAAGCTATTGGAGAGTTTGCCTGACCCGCGCAAGCGGCGGGGCATCCGGCATCGGCACGCCGTGGTCCTGGTAGTAGCAATCTGTGGCTGCCTGGCAGGAGCGCGAAGTTACTCAGCCCTTGGCGAGTGGGCCGCCGCTTTGCCTCAGGAAGCACTGGAGCGGCTTGAGTGTCGCTGGGATTCCAAGCGCCAGTACTATGTCCCGCCGAGCGAGCCGACACTGCGACGTGCGCTGCAGGCGGTGGACGTAGATCTGGTGGACCAGGAATTGGGGGTGTGGCTGGAGAAAAAAGCTCCGGGAACCGCGGTAGCCGTGGATGGGAAAACGGTACGGGGAGCAGTGGACCACAACGGTAGCCGGCTGCGTTTACTGAGCGCCCTGGTCCACAAGCAAGGCGTGGTGGTTGGCCAGCGTTTGGTTCCTCCAGAACACAACGAGATCACCGAGTTCAAGCCGTTGCTGGAGGCGCTCGAACTTACCGGTAAGGTCGTAACCGCCGACGCCCATCACGCCCAGCGGGAACATGCCCGCTTCCTGGTGGAGGACAAGCACGCCCATTACCTGTTTACGGTCAAGGGGAACCAGCCCGCGCTGTTGGCCGACATGAAGGCCCTGGAGCAGGGCGCTTTTTCCCCCTGTGATGAAAACCATCGACAAGGCTCATGGTCGGCTTGAGATCCGCAGCGTCCAGACCAGCACGGAACTCAATACCTATCTCGACTTCCCTTACGTCGGTCAGGTATTCCGTATCGAACGCACGGTGACCCACTGCAAGAGCGGAAGAACACACACGGAGACGGTTTACGGGCTGACCAGCCTCAGCCCTCGGCAGGCAGACGCTCGCCGCATTGGAGAACTGGCACGGGGGCACTGGGAAATCGAGAACCGGTTGCATTGGGTGCGGGATGTGACCTTTGACGAGGACCGGTCGCAGGTGCGCACCGGAGCCGGTCCACGTGCCCTGACCAGCCTTCGCAACTTCGCCATCAGCTGCTTGCGCCTGGCAGGCTGCACCAACATCGCCAAGGGACTACGTCATCTCGCCCGGAATTGGCAGTGGCCGCTGCTCCTGCTAGGTATCTGATCGTTTCGCCTCGACACGCCCAACGCTCAGGTAACTCTTGGGCTATTCAAACACGCCCTGCTTTCTCCGGACTCTACCTTACATAGACCAAAAACAGCGGCCAACGCCCCTCCAGACACCCTCCCCACAACTCCAAGAAGATCTTGCCACCTCATGAATGCCTAATTAACTCGACTTTGACGTGGACCTGGCGGGCCCCTAATTCGTGGACAGCGGACGTATTTCAAAGCTATGCACGATCGCGTAGAATATCACCCGAGGGGTGAATGAGGCATGAAGAAGAAGTCTGCGCTGGCGCTGGCGATGATGGGAGGGTTGGAAGGAGCGATGACACCGTGGGCTGGTGTGGGGGTGCTGATTGAAGCGATGCGACAGACCGAGGTAACGAGCAAGGCGGACAGGGTGCTGCCGCTGAAGAGGTCGCACAAGGGTCTGAGCTCGGGCGAGATGGTGGAATCGTTTGTACTGCTCAGCACGCTGGGTGGCGACTGCATAGAGGATATGGAACGTCTTAGAGAGGACGATGCTCTGCCGCAGATGCTGGGCTACTCCATACCGGCGCCTGAGACTGCGCGGCAGTGGCTGGACAGGTTTCACGAGGAAGAGTGCATGAACGGGAGGCCGACGCAGGGGTGCTTCGTGCCGCCCGAGTCGGCACCTCTGGTGGGGCTCAAGGAGATCAACAATCACATCGTGCGGGCCTATGTCCGGAACGCAGAGGTTGGAGAGCGGGTGACATTTGACATAGACGCCCACCTGGTGGAGACAGACAAGACAGGGGCCCGCTACTGCTATGACGGGTTCAAGGCGTTCCAGCCCCTCATGGTGTCCTGGGCGGAAACGGGGGTGGTGGTGGGAGACGAGTTTCGGGAGGGCAATGTGCCAGCCTCTGTGGACAACAAACGTCTGCTCGACGAGGCCTACGAGGCCCTCGGTCCCGGCCCGTGGAAGGTGTGGGTGAGGTCGGACTCAGCTGCTTACGAGCAGGACAATCTCGACCACTGGGACGGAAACGGCTGGCGGTTTGCGGTGAGTGCTGATATGAGTGAACAGCTTCGGGAGGTCATGGAGGCGATGCCTGCTGAGAGCTGGTGCTTCATGGAGGAGAAAGCGGGGGTGATCAGGGAGTGGGCGGAAGTTGAGTACGTGCCGTCGAGGAAGAAGGAGAAGAAGGGTGCCAAACCCTATCGATACGTGGGAGTGAGGGTGAGGGGGCAGCAGGGGGAGTTGTTTGGGGATGGGGTCCGGGTGCGACACTTTGCAGTCGTGACCAACATATGGGACATGGACGGCAAGGCCCTCCTGGAATGGCACCGGGGGAAGGCGGGCACGATTGAGCATGTGCATCATACACTGAAGGGTGGACTGGGGGGAGGAGTGTACCCCAGCGGGAAACACGGGGCGAACGCAGCCTGGCTGAGGCTGCAGGTGATAACGCACAATCTGCTGCAGGTGCTCAAGGCGGCAGTGCTCCCTGAGGAGTATGCCAAAGCCGAACCGAAGCGGTTGAGGTTCAGGGTATTCACCTGTTTGGGGCAGGTCGTACACCATGCCCGCAGGATCGTGTTGAAGGTCCTGGAGAGGCTGTGGGTAGCGCTGCTCAAGGCTGCTTGCGAGCGGGCCATGGCACTCAGTCCCCCGGCCTGCTGACATCACTGACTATCGAGAACAAATGAAGCGGGCCCGCGAGGCCTGTGGCCGATTATTGCCATCAAAGGCATGAAAGGAGCCTGAGGGGTGACCAACAAGCCATAGCCCGCCGATAATCCGCCCCTGGAAGTCCCCGCGGGAGCCACAAGGGCCGGGGCAGCCGCACGCGAAACGACCGCATCGGCCCCCACAGTCCCCACACATGTCCCAGCCCACAGCAATCCACGGATTTGGGAAGGACCGAGAGTGTTGACGGGCCATTGACGCTATGCTAAAATCACCAATTGTGACTGTGCGCTCAGCTGATCCTTTAGGCACTATACCTCGTGTTGCACTCTATTCGTTGAAGAGCCTCGTCGCTCGTTCGGCTTTAGCCCGAAGGCGGTGAAGCTCTTCTTTTTTTGGCTGCGCGTCAGCCGGATGTAGCACAGAAGCTTAATCAAGGAGTGTGCCATGCCAAACGTAGCGACAAAGCTATTCCGGGAGCCGGAC
>CAZQXW010000093.1:0-1931 GCA_964597365.1 uncultured Thermoplasmatales archaeon
TGGTTCATATTTTACATATGCCCAAGGACCATAATTAACAGTTACAAAACAACTTGCTCCAATAATAATAAGAGCTATTCCTAATAGGAGGAAAGGCTTTTTTCTCAAATTCTTTTCCTTTGTTTTTTTCTCTCTACTGAATCTTCCAGATTTTGCTTTATTGAAATCTTCATCTAAAACTTTTGCTTTAGTTCTCTCAATTTTTCTTTTATCTACCCGGAAATCATCGTCTGTTTTGTCATCTCGGTCAAACTGCATAACCTCTCCTTCACACCGGCCTGTATATATCTTGTTATGCTATTAAATTTTTTGAAAAAGAAATATTTTATCATGTGCATATGCATCTGCAGTGTAACTGCATATTTATCTGCGAAACAGACTTTTATATGCTTCTTACCATATGTTTTATGGGATCACTCAGAGGAGTTTGATTAAATATTTTCAGGAGGAACAAAATGGCTAGGCATAAGCTATCGCAGCGTAATCTATCGAAATTCATGGACAACAAAAAAATTTGTTTAAGCGACATTCCAACTAAAACAATGAGAGTTACAATTCATGCACTTAGATGGGTTTTTTTACTTATCTTTATATTCATGGTAATAGGTATTCTCGCTTTGTTTTTGACAGGTGGAGAAAATCATATTCAAAATATACTAGGTTATAGTATAACTGGATTCTTTACCTTTTTCATGGGATATTTTGGATGGATACTTGCACAAGGGGTAATAGAAGTATTATCTGGCAAGCATCAAGAAACTGTTAACGAATTTTCTTATTATATGAGAAGAGATAGTAAAAGATATAGATATTAAGCTAAATCTTAATCTTTTTATATCATCTCTTTATAGTTTATTCTAATTAGCTTGAGGTGTAATTAGTTTTGATTATATTTGATAACCACCTTCATCTTAGACGTGATGGAAGATTCATAGATGCTATAAAGGATTTCAAAAAGGCAGGGGGAACTCATTTTGTTTTGTGTCAATATCCAATGCCTGCTTTAGCATTGAAAAATAAGAGTTACAGTCCGGCATATAACGAAACTTTAGAAATGGCTGAAGAAATCCGATCTGAAGTTGATGTTGGGGTTTTTGTAACAGTAGGGCCATACCCTGTTGATTATCTGTTCTTCAAAGAAAGAACTGATAGAAAAACTGCTATTGATTTGATGAAAAAAGGAATGGGTGAGGCAGCAAAGCTTTGTAAGGAAAAAAAATGCATAGGTATTGGTGAAATAGGCCGTCCTCATTTCCCAGTTGACAAACAAGCTGTTGTTGATTCAAATGAAATACTTTTTTGTGGTATGCAGCAGGCAAAAGATGCAGGAGTTCCGGTTATACTTCATACTGAGAGTACAACTCCTAAGACCTGTAAGGAATTCGTAGAAATGGGTAGAAAAGTAGGCTTAAAACCTGATAAAATAGTTAAACATTATTCGCCAGCACTTGTTTTAGAAAATGAAAATTATGGTCTTATGCCATCTGTTCTTGCAAGTGGAAAAAATATTGTAAAAGCAGCAAAAAAAGGCTCTAGGTTTATGCTTGAGACAGATTATATTGATGATCCGAAAAGACCTGGTGCGGTACTAGGTCCTAAAACTGTTCCAAAAAAAACAATATCTTTATTAGAAAAAAATGTTTTATCTGAAGATCAGGTATTCAAAATACACAAGGAAAATCCTGAAAAAACATATGACATTTGTTTAGATGGATAGCATTATTAATAAGAAGGTTATTTGAGGTTGATGATAGGATATGGTTGCTAAAAAAAGAAACTTTGAAATGAAAACAGTTCTGATGATACTAATAGTGTTGCTTATAGCTCTTGCAGCAGCTTATGTTATTTTAAATCCTTCAGAGGAAACAGAAGATGTAATACTGATAGAGAATTTACGTCTAAATAAAGAGAACTACGAAGGTAAAACTGTG
>CAZQXW010000093.1:2031-4694 GCA_964597365.1 uncultured Thermoplasmatales archaeon
TTTTTTTAACCTATATATTTTAATTCTTCATTTTTTTCTTTTGACATTCCTTCTATTTCACGAAGCTGGTGAGCAATATGTTCTATTTCTTTTGCCTTTTTCTCAAGTGCTGAAAGTCCTACTTTTAGCCCTGTGGCTTTCATTAAAACCTTTAAAACAGCTTTTGCACTTTTAGGATCTACAAGATATCCTGGTGTCTCACCCATGAAGCATGTTCCTTGGAAACCGCGTATTTTACCTATGCCCAGTAAAAGCCCGCTGGCACCAACAATTCCGCCACCTGGTTCGTTTTTCTTAAAAACTGCACCATGTTTTTTCATTACTTTTACAAGGCTTTTGTCAGTTGTGGCACATAGTACTTTTGGCTCTTCTATATCGTGACCAAGTCCATATCCGCCAAGTGTAAATATTTCTTTTACTCCAAGTTCTTCACAAATGTCTAGTATCTTTTCTACAAGCTCGTATTGTCCTTGGGATGAAAGTCCTTGGTAATCCCCAGTTAAAAGTACAATATCGCGATCGTTTTTCTTCTTTGCTTTTAAATAATAAAATTCATTGTTTACAAGCTTTACAGTCCCATCAGGATTTATAAAAACTTGTGGTGGAAAGTCTTTTGAGTATATCTCTGCAAATCTTTTTGCTTTTGTTTCTTCTATCAAATGCTCAACTGCGAGTTTACCGACATTTCCGATTCCAGGTAGTCCTTCTATAAGAAGTGGGTTGTTTAGCTTTGGTTTTTTTGAAACATAATTGACAGTTGTATATTCCATTTTTTATCATTCCTTTGATTCTTTTTTAAGTTTTCTCCTGTATTTTCCATATGGATCTTGTGGAGAAAATCTTGGCGGATTTTTTGAAATGGTATTCTCTTTACATGTGCGACATTTCTCATCCAATGTATACTCATCACAATTTTTACAATAAAGTAAATGGCTCATTTATTCCTCAAGTTTTCTGTGAAAAACACATTCACCATCATTGTCTTTAACAGCGTTTTCTATTTTTTCAACAGCTTTTTTAAGCTGCTCTTCTGCTATTTTATAATCTGGTGCTGTGACTGTTATAACATAGTGAGGTGCTCCGATATATTTTACCTTTATTTCTACATCCTCATACTCGCTTTTTTCGGCTTCACCTAATATCTTTTTAAGATGATCAATTCCATTTGGAAGCCAAGATGTAACATCGATGTAGCCTTTAATGTCTACAAAAGGTATGGTAATACTTGTTTTTGCGATTTCTTCAAAATCAGAAACCCATGCTCCAGTAAAACCATCTTTTTCGAGAGTTTTTATGTCGTATGCTGCTTCTTCAAAAGCACCATAGAGTGTACCATATTTTTCAATTAACTTATTGCCAAACTCTGCATAACATTCATCTACAGGTTTGCCTATTTTTTCTGCTACCATTTCAAAGAGTTTATGGGATTTTTGTTGATTCTTCCATCCTTGTATTGTATCACGTTTTTGATGCTCATTTACTCTTTTTAATGAAAGGTCTATATGCTGTTTGTTTTGGTCAACATGCAGGACCTTGCAGACCACTTTTTGTTTTTCTTTTATGTGGTTTCTTATGCGTTTTACCCAACCAGTTGCAATTTCTGCAATATGAATGAATCCTTCTTTACCTGGGTATTCATCAAGGGTTATAAACGCTCCAAAATTCTGTACTTTTGCAACAGTACCTACGATAAGCTCTCCTTCTTCCGGGTACTCTTTTTTAATCATATTCTCATTAAACCTGCTGGTTTTTACTCAATTACTTCTAAGATTTCTGCTTTTATCTTTGCTTTTCCACCATTTGGAATTGCTAGTTTTGCACCGCATATATGACAAGATACAGTTGTACTTGCCTTGTTGAACAATACTTGTTCATTTTCGCAGTCTTTACAACGTACTTTTATAAATTTGCTTTCAGTCTCTTTCATAATCACTTACCTACCTCGACTTTTCTAGCCCTAATGCTTGGTGGCTGTACACTCTTTTTACATGCAGTACATGTATATTTAAGCGGAGCTCTTCTGCTAGTTTTCTCTCTTCCTTCTGGTTTTGGACGAGGAAAACCACGATATCCTTTCATGACACGCCTGAAACGACGTTGTCCTTTCTTCAGCTCACTTGCTTTTTTCTTTTTTATTTTATGAACTTCATGTGTAGTATGTTTTTTGCATTTGCCGCAATACATTTTTATTTTACGTGGTTTTAACATATGAAACTCCTTTAAATTAAGCTTGTAGAGTGAAAACGTAATAAGGAAGTAATATATAAAATATAATGTTACGACCAGTACCTCCGAAAGTAGCATTAGATTTTATGAAATTGGACATTAACTAGGGTTGTATAAGGATTTCTATATGTTGTTTCTCCTTAGAAACGCTAAAAATATATGTAAAAAGTGTTTGAAAATCAAATATTTTTGGATATAAATCTGTTTAACTCTAATTAAAAAGCTGTATAAACATCAGAGAAGCACATTTGTTATCCTCCTCCAGGATCAATAGTATACAAAATATATCCAAGGTTTTTGATGTAAAACTTAGTAAAAAGGAAAAAAAGACTATTCTTTCTCAGAAAAACCGGTAAAACGGTCATATTTGTAGAAAAATATATATAGTTATTATAACTATAGTAGTTATGGTAACTATGAATTATAAGACAATTAAT
>CAZQXW010000094.1:0-4607 GCA_964597365.1 uncultured Thermoplasmatales archaeon
CGAGCGTCAGGGGATCCACATAAAGGTTCGTCGGCGGATACGTCTTCTCGGCCAGTACAATGTTGATCTCTGTATCATCGATAATGGCTATATTATCAATACGGTAAGTCTGATAGCCAATCTTGAAGGCAGTAACGGAATAGTCACCTTTCCAGACTTCATCAAATACAACTGTACCACTCACCGGTGTAACTGCGAAGTACGTTTCATAGGGCCAGTCGAGGCCTTGCATTGTAACTTCAACATTGATCGGGTCTTCACCCGTGGTCAGCGTTACGTTCACCGTCACCTCGAAGTCCATCAAATGACCCACGATGTTACTTATCGAGTAATCGCTGTATTCCCCACTGGTGTAAAGAGCCTTCACCCCGTATGCATACCAGCCCTGGTCAAGTCCGCCGAAGGCAAGGTCGTTGTAAGACAACCCGCCCGTGGTCGCCAGCTCGGTCAATGTTCCGGCCTCAGGCGATCCGTTCGGGTCAAAGTCAGAGTAACGCGCAACGCGGTAGTTCACCACATCGCGGTTCACCATACCTTCTACACTGCGGTAGTCGGCTACCTTCTCTACGCCAGGAAGCGTACGAGGAAGCTCGCCGCTCATCGAGTACCAGTGCTTGCCATAGCCCTGCGGCTTGGCAGGGTACTTCAGCTCGGTGCCATCGACCAGTGCGTCGCTCATGTTGTCGCTCTGCGGGCCGCTTACCCAGGCGCGCATCATGAAGTCCTGGTAAGCACTCAATACCCAGTCCTCGTCCTGGAACTTCGAATAGCTCTTGAAATACGTCGGGTTATCGGTGTCTACACCGATAGGTGCCGTGTTCGGGGCAGGGTTAACCTGGATCATCGAAAGATAGAAATCCCCATCGGTGATCGTGGCACTCAGCCAGTCGAAATCGACCCAGCCGTAATTGTTTACCGTCACTCCGCCTGAATCAAGCAGGGTGCCCGGCATACCGTCGGCTCCGTCATCGTCATACACCGCTACGCCGATCTCTGTACCCACAAACGGGCCCGGGAAACTGCCGTCGCCTACATAAATGCGTCCGCCAATAATAGTAGCCGGGTAACCGTTAGGGGTGAACTTAACAGCATTCTGGCTGCCGCCCTGCTGCCATAAAGCAAAGTCCTCGGCCGTGCCGTCGTCCATCTGGATCTCGTAAGGTCCGGCCGGCAGGCTCCATTCTACAAGGCACTCTGTATCAGGATCGTTAACAGTTGCTATAACATTTGCAGGAGGATAACTTTCATCCCACATTCCAACATCAATAGGAGTGATATCACCTTCGGCAGCAAATGTGTCTGCTACAATGACCGTCTGGTAACCCAGCTTGTCGAAGAATACATCGTAGGTTCCCTCATCCACAAGAAGTGAGTAATCACCATTCACATCTGTGGTAGTCTGGAAAGGTCCTGCAGAAACAACCACGCCAGGCAGGCCAAGTCCGTTGTTATTGTCAACTACCGTTCCGGCAAACTGTGCAGGCAGGTAAACATGCATCATGTTGCCTATAATGAACTCCAGGTTTTCAGGATCATTAGTTTCAAGCATCAGGTCTTCCGGATAATCTCCCGGAGGGAAGTCAGTAGCATCATAGGTAATTGCGATCTCCTGCGATTGTCCGGCGGGAATAATTCCTGTCGGTGGCTGGACATCAACAATATAGCTTGGCACCGGGCAGTTGGCTGTACATTCTCCCGGTCCGATACCACTGGGGGTCGATCCGCCCATACCATCGTCACCTATTATATTTCCTTCTCCGTCAACTATCTCGTATGATACTTCGTAGCAAAAGCTGCCACAGTCGAATGTGGTGGTAATCTCATCACCGCCGTCGGCCATGAAAAACTCGCTTTCAGGGCCGGAGCCGCTGGAAAGTGTAATTCCATTGAGCACAACATTGCCGTTAACGTAAACGGTAAGTTCACCTCCGTTCCATCCGTCACCCCAGTCATCATACATTATGACTTCATGCATGCATGAGAAATCTGATGGCATATAATCTGGGAATGTGAACTGCAATGAACCTATACCGGTATTGGAAATTGTTGTATAGACTGTGACCTGGTAATCGGGCCATACCCATGCTTCCAGGTTATCGGGGAATACGACAAGGTCGGGATCGGCCCATGTCACGCATTCAGGACCGGCAGGTGTTGTGGATCCTTCTGCATAAACTGCTTCGACAGTGTAGCAGTACTCGCCGAAATCCGGGAGGAGGTCTGTATAGAACTGATCGGTTGTGGTTGCTGTAACAGCACCGTTCCTTTTGATCAGGAAGTACTGGAAGGTCCCTGAACCGGGTTCCCATAGCCAGTCAAGTGAAACTTCACCTGTAATATCATCTGTAAGTTCAGCAGTGAGATCCGTTGCCGGCTCCAATGGGTCACCGGCTATGATCATGGTAACCGGAACCGTAATAGAGCCCACATCAGGTGTAGAGGTAAACACAATATCCGCTGTGTAAACTTCACCGGCTTCGGTACCACCGGCATCCATATGTGTAGGAATGTTATCCACTCCGCCAAACGGAGGTACAGTTCCTTCATAATAGTCCATTGTCAGCCAGTTGCCAGCACCGCTAACAATCACAGTGTAATCTTCCGCTTCACCAAAGGATGTTGATCCGCAGGGATCAGGTGTGTTTGCATAATCGATCCTGACCCTGAGGCGGGTAGGTCCTGCAAGGGCATCTTCCGGTGGGGTGATTGTAGCAGTATAAGGTCCAACACCCGGGCTTCCGCTCACAGGGATGAACTCATCATCATAGAAATCCTCATTCTGGTTCCAGTCGACCCAGATACCACATTCGTCAGCGGTCCAGATCGGGTTCCCGTTAGTGATGGTGATCTCATAACTTTCACCTTTTACCATTTCAGTGGAAAGAGAGGTATAATCACCATAGTTCGTACATCCGGAAGAATTATTTATCGTCCCTACTGTGACATTGGAAATATACTCATCACATCCTCCGCTTGCTGCGCAATAAGCCCTTGTACCATCGGGGATGAAAGGCCTCTTTATATGAGGTCCGCCAACATCTTCAGGATAGATCACTTCGGCCATCCAGCCAAGCTCCCCGTTGCCGTTATTCAGCACACTCATGTCGAATGTGTAGTATTCATTCGGATTAACGGTTTCTTCAACGATCAGGGGAGTAACGATCATTGCAGGCTGTGTCAGGGTGAAATCCTGCTGGACAGTGTCTTCAGAAGCTACTGATACCATTGCAGAAGTGGAGTTATAACCACTTTTGGTACAGATAACTTCATTGTCTCCGCAGGGCACACCTTCAAGAATGTAATAACCATCAGGCCCTGAAGTTGTTGAAGGGCCGCCATCTATAACGACGGTAGCACCTGATACGGATAAACCGTCATAATTAAACACATAGCCTTCAACAGCACCGGGTAATTGTGGGCAGCTTGCATAAAGCATACCGGGTCCTATGCCGGAAGGAACTGTATAACCAGGGCCATCAGTATAAACAACTATGCCTTCGGAATCAATGATTTCATAAGTGTTTTCAGAAGCCCAGCCTCCGGAACTATAAGTGGTGGTAATCTCGTCACCGGAAGTAACCGTAAAAGAATGGTATTCCGGACCGTATCCGCTCAGAAGTGTAAGATCATCAAATACCAGGGTGCCATTTACAAACAGATCAATGGATCCGCCGTTCCAGCCATCGCCGTACTGGTCGATAAGTGATACCTGGTAATCACATGACAACGGGGTGCCTGTGGTTCCATAGAGGCTAAAGACAAAATCGTTGTTATAGCCCAGGGCGGTACCCATTGGTGTAAAGGTTAATGCTCCGTTACCAAATCCGTTACCGGGATTTCTCCAGCAGGCCTCGTCGTTATAGATAGTGGTATTCCTTTGCCAGTACCACTGGCCGTATGTTCCAAAGTCATTTGCACCCTGGAAGCCCATCCAGTAATGCCCTTCAGTAAGGGTAACACATGAAGGAAGGTCTACGGTCAGGGCACCTCCATTATCAGTACACGGGAGTGCCGTGAATTGGATAAAAGCAGTTTCATCCGGAATTCCACCAATGTCGTTGTAAAAGGCAACATTGACAAGATCAAACGGACCGGTAGAGCTATAACTGCCGTCAGCTATAACCTGGTGGATGTTCCATGTTGTACCGGCGGGTACATAAAAGTCATCGGCACCTTCACAGTCATAAATATCGAAAGATGCCTCGAAATCTTGTGATGCCGTGCCGCCGCCGGCTGGTTCATTTTGCTCGTAAAGCAGGTCATAGCTCCTGTTGCTGATAGGCATCCCCTTTTCAGAGGCAGGGCCATTCACCTGCAATTGTGCAAAAAGCACAATGGACGACAACAACAAGGCTGCCGTCATTAGAAAGGCGCGCGTAAATGTTTTCATAATACTGGTTTTGGTTAGCTAATTGGTTTCTATATAAATATACCTTTTGGGCATGATATATCTTGGCGCAACAAGTTACATATTTAGACAATTATTGTCAAGGTGAGGTTGCATAGCGTGTTAATATAGAACTTGTCTAAATAAGAGTTAAGAGGGAAATAAAAAAAAGGGGGCATCCGTCTTTGACGGACACCCCCTTTAGGGTTTTTATCTTTTA
>CAZQXW010000095.1:0-4569 GCA_964597365.1 uncultured Thermoplasmatales archaeon
CTGTCACCAGACGAATTTACCCAAATAGTACAATCGTCTCCATCTGTTTTTTCTTCAATCCAGTAACTACAAGACGTGGTGCCATCGGCTGCAGTGAAACGAATATCGCTAAAATTGTTGTTACAGTTTCCCTCACAATGAACATCATAACTTGACGCTGCATCATTATATCCAACTTCTAGCTTCATCTGATAACCAGATGATGAGTCGGAAATACTAATTTGCTTTCTGTAACTCCAATCTGTGTCCCACCATGCATCTTCTACCGGGTCAAACCATGTGACCTCTTTTGAATAACTAAAACCTGATTTTGAATATGCAGTAATAATCGTACTGTATTCTTTTACCTTTGTATCATGCACTACCCATTTTGCTTCCCAGGTTCCATATCTATTTAGGCCTGAGGTTTTTGACATTTCTATTATGTCGTATCCTTTTTCGTGCTCAATTTTTGCTTCTACTTTTTCTATTCCAAAGAAATCAAAAACTGTTGCAGAAAACGTCATTTCATCTCCAGGACATACTTTTTCAGGGTTTGCAGAGATTTTGTAGATAGATGGATTAAAAAAATCATTTGAAAAATCTGTTTCCCCATCAAAACTTTTTGAAGAGGTCATTGTAAACAAACTGAATAGTAATGCTAATACAAATAAAAATGAAAACAAAGATACAAGCTTTATGTCTCCCCCTCCTTTTTTTGATTTTTTCTATTTATTTTCTTTTCTAGGAGTCTTTGTTTTTTTGATAGTTTTGCTATTTTGTTTTCGTATTCTTGTGTTAGTTTGTCATAGGTTTCTCTTGTTAGTTCTCCTTTTGAGAAGTATAGTACTGCGTTTTTTTGTTTTAGTGTTTTTATTTGTTGTATTTGGTTTTTGAGGTTGTTGTTTTTGATTTGTCTTAGTTTTTTGTTTATGATGTATATTGCTAGCAGTATTATGGTTGTGATTATTGTGAGTGTTACATACCAGTATCTTATCATGTTGGTTGTTAGTTTGGATTGTACTATGTCTATGTCTCCTCCGTTGAGTGTGGCTGTGTTTCCGTAGGCGTCTTGTATTTGTATATTCATAGTCCAGTTTCCTATGTCTTGGTTTGTGGGTGTGTATGTTGCTGTGTATATCCCGTTTTCTTGTGTTTTTTTGAAGGTTAGTGATTCTTGGTTGGGTCCTGTTGCTGTGAGTATTGCTTCTTGTAGTGGTGTTCCATCAGGGTATGTTGCTTTTATTTTGATGATTATGGCTTCTCCTTGTTCTATTAATTGTCCTGGTTTTGGTTGTAATATTTCTATTGTTGGTTTTATGGTTTGTATCTTGAATTGTATGTGGCTGAATCCTACTTTGAGTTTGTCGTTTTCTTCTTTTTTTGCTTCTATGTACAGGCTTATGTTTCCGGTTTGGCTGTTGTATGGTATGTCGTAGCTTGTTGTGTATGTTCCTCCTGTTCCCCCTGTGAGTCTTATTGTTTGGCCATTGTTGAATATGGCTTGTACGTTTGCGTTTTGTATTTTTTCTTGGTTTTGGTTTTCTAGTGTTATCGTAAATGTTATGGTTTCTCCTCTTTTGTAAAGTTGTCCTGTTGTGGGACTGATTATGTTTATGCTGTATTGCTCGTAGTTTTCTGGTTCAGATACCTGTACTTGAGTGTTTGGCGTAGTTTGAGTTGCATGTCCATGGCTATCTGTTGCTGTTGCACTTATTGTGTATGTTCCTATGGGTTTGTCAAAGGTTATGTAATATTCTGTGTTGTATTTTCCTTGTGATATTGTTGTGGTTGTTGTTTCGGACCAGTTTCCTGAGCTGAGTGTTATGGTTGCAGTACCAGTTCCTACATCACTACCTGTTGGGTCTTTTGCTGTTCCTGATATCTGTATTTTTTGCCCTTTTTCATATGTGCCTTCATCTGCCTCCAAAGTAAGAGTTATATCGGTATAGATATGTAAATGGAAATATTCGCTTTTTGTAACTCCTGAGCCAGAGCTTTGTACTTTATAGATAAAATCTCCTTCTTCAGCAGTCTTTGATGTTGAAAACGTAATTGTAGAATCAAAAGGTGGCGTTCCAGAGCTAGTACTTAAACCAACTGTAACTCCACTTGGGGTATCACTACTCCAACTGCCAGTAAGAGAAACATCTTCAAGGCGTCCCATATCAAACTCGATAGAAATAATTGAACTTGCACTATCATCTCTTATCATATCAAATTCTTGAGGAAAAGAATCCATTGAGTAAATCATTCCTGTAGATGTTACTTCGACTGTGGCATTCCTATAGTATCCTGACCAGTTTCCTTTCAGGATACATACGAAAGTACCAGTTGTCGCATCATCTGTTATTTCAAATTCTACAGAAGTATCATTAGATGCATTAACAGTAGAAGAGTCAAAATTCACATTTATCCCTGAGGGTTGAGGAGATTGCCATTCATATGAAAGTGATACAGTTTCACAATCACTTCCACTATATTCTTTTGTAACGCTTAGCGTTAAGCTTTGTGTTTCTCCTTTTAAAGCAGTTATTTCTGCAGAATCTTCACTTTCAACTTTTACATCAAAATTAAAGATATTAAGACTCCTATTGTCTGACCATGTTCCGTTATTTTCTGAGCGATCCCAGGCTCTTACTCTCCAATATAAGACACCAGTATTTGCTTCAGGTATCGTTTTTGTTGTATAGTTTGTAGTAGTAGAGTTATCGTTTGTTATTAGTTGTGTGAAGCTTGAATCCGATGCTATTTGTATCTGATAATGATCTATTCCCGATCCTCCAGCATTATCACTTGTTGTATTCCATCTGAAGGTAACCTCGTTGTTTGTTGTATTATAATCATCTGCAGGACTGCTTAGGTTTACTTGTTCTGGTGCTGTTGTGTCTAGTATAAACTTCCATCTTTCTGAGGTGTTTTGTCCGTTTGAGTTGTTTGCTATTACTTTCCAGTACCATGTTCCTTCAGCTAGCTCTTTTGCATCTGGTGTGGTGTTTTGTGTGGTTGTTGAGTCGAAGCTGTAGTTTATCCATTCATCTCCATCTGTTAGGTCTGTTTCATTGTCTACCAATAGTGTATAGTTTTGTACATTTTCGCTTGCATCCCAATCAAATGTGGGCTTTGTATCCTTGATATGGCTGTTGTTTTCAGGCGTGCTCAATTCTGGTTCAGTTGGATAAACAATTACTTCATCTCCAACAGTATAAAAACCACCATCTTGAGCATTTTCTATGTTGTTATACTGGGTTTGTACCCAATTAGCCGAACGCGCAACTTTTGAAACGCGAAACTCATCCATTTTTGCATTAAGGGGATTTACGTAACCATCCCCAATCGTGAAAACTTGATTTTGAATATTTGGATAAGAAGCGGTGTATGAACCACTATTTAATGCCGCTCCATTTTTATACCAACTGTATGTTTTTGCCGTATCGTCTCTTACTGCAGTAACCCATATCCATTCTCCGTTAGAAACTAGGCCAGCTGATGACTGATGACTCCCATAGGGGCTTGCATCCGCGCCATTGCTCCCAAAGAAATAACTTATTCTTCCATTGGTTTCAAGAGTCATTGTTCCCCATCCACCGTATGAATGATCAAAGGGGTTCTGTCTAGATGGTGACGAATAACTATTTGCATATATCCAAAATGAAATAGTTGTATCTGCTGTTAAAACACTTGAACCGAGCGTTCCACAATTTATGCCAGTTCCAGATGAAAAATCAGTAGAATTTCCAATTTTTCCTGTTTCCCCAAAAGAGATTCCTACAGAAGGCGTCCCTCCAGTATTGCCTGTGCTATCAGAAACTGAGTCTGCTCCTGTAGTGCCAGAAGGTTCACTAAAATGATAAACCATGGAGTAACTAGACCATAGCCCTGCAGCATTTTCCTGGCTACTGCAAACACTATTCCCATAGTACATATAAATCTCAGTATCGGAACTACTTGAAAGACTTGTGACATTTACCCATGCAATGAGTTCTCCTGTGGTGCCATTGAATTTTTCTATTTCATGATCTAATTTATCGCCACTGTTATCTGTAAATGCAATATCATCTCCATCATTTTGTGCGTCATCTCTAAGATCTATGTCTGTTATTGATATTAAAACTGGAAAATTAGTCTGACTACTTGTAACTAGGCTGCTGTTTAAAGTTATGTTTTTTCTAAAATTCCAACTTGTATCCCACCAAGCAACAGGATCAAACCATGTGACCTCTTTTGAATAACTAAAACCTGATTTTGAATATGCAGTAATAATCGTACTGTATTCTTTTACCTTTGTATCATGCACTACCCATTTTGCTTCCCAGGTTCCATATCTATTTAGGCCTGAGGTTTTTGACATTTCTATTATGTCGTATCCTTTTTCGTGCTCAATTTTTGCTTCTACTTTTTCTATTCCAAAGAAATCAAAAAATGTTGCAGAAAACGTCATCTCATCCCCAGGATACACTTTTTCAGGGTTTGCAGAAGCGTCTAAAAACACATGAAAAAATCTTTCATCTACTGATTTTTCCTTTGACAAAACGGTAGAAGAAGTTGATAGCAATAAAACTAAGGCGATTATTAGAATTATACAACTTC
>CAZQXW010000096.1:0-4534 GCA_964597365.1 uncultured Thermoplasmatales archaeon
TATATAACGCAAGGATAAGAATAAAAATTACAGATATGCTGTTTAATGAAACAAGCCTGTCTTGGATAGTTGGTCCAATAATTAATCGATATGCTGAAAATATTGAAACGCCTATTAAAAAGTATATAAAGATAATCATTTGAACAACGCTCCTATCATTTTATCCCAACTTTCAATACTATTTTCTATTTTTTCAGCTGAATCCTCCTCTGCAGAACTGTAATAAGAGAAATGTACAAATAGGAAAGATTCCCCCTCTTTATGGGCATCGTCTACATCAATTACAAGAGTTCCCGGTGTAAGAGTTATCAAATGAGATATAATGGTAAGCTCTGCATCGGAGCTTAGATTAACTTTTATCCTTACAATTTTTGGCTCTATCTTTAGTGTTAAAACTTGATAAATAAGTTCAACATTTGCAATAATTATTCTAAAAATCGCAGAAAAAACCAATCCAAACAAATGTTCAGTAGCAAAAAAATACTGCTTCAATGTTTTTCTTTTGCCTTCAACAGAAAAAAGAGTTAATCTAGAGGCAATCAAACCAATTCCAAGAGATATTAAAAAACCTAAAATTAAGAAAAATAATGAAAAATTAATAGTTAATAAAATCCAGAAAAGAAAGAGAGTTGTAACTAATACAAATACATCTCTTTTGTGTACATTTCTTTTCTGAGTCATCATTTTATACCTTCTCACATTTTTTTGACTTTAAAATTTTTAAATGTTGTTTTTCTTTGATTTTATGTATATTAAATAAATATCTAATACTTTGGCTATTATTAATATAACAATTACTGGAACTATTATCTTGTTATTTCCAATTGCATAAACAAGTAATGCAATTGAAATTATAATTATTAAAAAGGATGTTATTAGTCTTAGTTTTTTATTTTTTTTATTTTTTTCAACTATAACACCCATGTTAGTAAATATGATTATATATGAATACTTATTAAAGTTTTTTATAAATCTTTTATATCTTATATTATGAGATAATATGAGAAATTATTAGAAAATGTTAAATATTGGGTTTTTATTAAACGCTGAAATAAGTACAAAAAAATACGGAGACAACGTATGGACATCAAAGAAAGTGCACTGTGGGTAATAGATGTTGACAGAAGATTAATCACAATTAAAGCTTTCAAAAAAGAAAAGATACTTCACCCATCTGATATTGCCAAAGATAATAACCGATCCATACAAAATATATCAAGAGCTGTTCATGAGTTAGAAAAAGAAGAGATTTTAAGACCAATAGATAAAAAAGTAACTTGGAGAAAATATATTTTAACAAATAAAGGTGAAAAAGTCTTAAATGAAATTGAAAAAATATATAATTAAACGGGTGGAAATATGAAAATATTTTATGGTGCGGCAATACAAGGCTCAAAGAATAGAAAAGAAAGAGCACATATCCACGAATTTATAATAAATTCAATTAAAAACCAAGGTTTTGATGTATATACAGAGCATACCACTGGTAAATCTTATGAAGAAGCAGTAGAAAAACTAGAGCAATCAATTGGAACGCTTCCTAAAGACGATTTAGAACGAAGAATATATGTTAGAAACAAAATGATAGAGGGTGTTGAAAGCGATATTGTAGCCGCAGTTTTTGAAGTATCAAACCCGAGTCTTGGAACAGGGGTTGAAATTGCCCATACTTATTTAAGACCCAGAATGGGATTAAAGGAAATACCAATACTGGCATTATATGAAAAAGATTACTGGCCAAACAAGTTATCAACAATGATAAGAGGATTATCTAAAAAGGAATTTTCAAACTTCAATTTAGTTGAATATAAAAATATGGATGATATTAAAATAGAAATTCAAGATTTTTTACAAAAATTTTAAACATGATAGAGGAATAAAAAATAATATGATATTTACAATAATCAACATTACAATAATTGCTTTTATGATTTTGATTTCTGCATTTTTTTCAGGATCAGAAATGGCTTTAGTATCAATTGATAAAGCCTTGATTGTAGACAAAGCAAGAAAAGGTGATAAAAGAGCAAAAATTTTAGAAGAGTTATTAAAAAAGCCAGATGATGTAATAAGTGCAATTGTTATCGGAAATAATATTGTAAATATTTTCGCATCAATTCTTGCAGGTTTTGTAGCAACAGAACTATTTGGAAATTTTGGTATTGGCATTGCAACAGCACTCATGTTTATTTTAGTAATAATTTTTAGTGAATCGACACCAAAGGCATTTGGTAGAAAAAATGAAAAATGGGCTTTAAAATCAGCAAAATCTATATCAATTTTCACTAAGCTTTTTTATCCGGCAGTAATATTTGTTAGATATATATCAAATGGATTGCTTAGTATACTTGGAAAACCTGAGAAAGAAGGAGATTTTGTCACTGAGGAAAAAATAATTGCTATGATGCGTCTTGGTGAAGAAGAAGGCACTATTGAAACAGATGAAAGAGTAATGGTAAGCGATGTTTTTGATTTTGATGAAACAATTGCAGATGAGGTTGATAAACCTAGATATAAGATAGAGTTTATCCAACAAAATGACACGATTGAAAAACTTATTGAAAAATCGGTTGAAACTGGTTTTTCAAGATTTCCTGTTTATAAAAAGAATTATGATAATGTTGTAGGGATGGTTCATGTTAAAGACTCGCTTAATATTAAGGATAAATCAATAAAAGTAAAAGAGATCATGAGAGATGTTTTAATAGTAAACCCTAGTATGAAAGCAGATGATGTATTTAGAAAAATGAGAAAATATAAAACTCATATTGCTGTACTAAAAGACAAAGGTGGTAAAACAATCGGGCTTGTTAGCATGGAAGATTTAGTAGAAGAGATTTTTGGGGAAATTAGTGATGAACATGACCCAACGTAATAAAAAGATTACAAAATTAGATATCTAGGACACTTTTGTTTTTTTCTTCATAATTTATTGTTTCATTATAATTTTGAACAATAGAGGGTAGTTCTCCCAGATTATCTGATTCTTTTTTATTTCCATCTGTTCTAATATATTTTTCACCATTGATTTCTATTGTATGAATTTGTGAGCCTTTCTCCCAGACTCTAGAGCCTGTAACCTTGTCTTTTAAAACACATGTGTACCATTTGTTATCTTTTTCATTTATGCTTTTTACGATTTCATTTCTTGTATAAATATTTGGATTTTTTAATCCTTCAACTGTGTTTAAAAATGCTTTTGCCTCTTGTATGTGATCATCCTTTATCTTTACATGACTAATCCAATATTCCATAAATTTCACCTTCCTTTATCTCTTCTAATTTGTTTTTCTATTGCCTCAATTGCTTTGTTTATCGCATCCATAAATCCCCATCCTTCTTCTGAGGCGATAAACATACCTCGTGGTGAGGAAAGACGCATTTTACAAAAAATAATATGTTTGCCTCTACTCTGCTCGGTATGTCTTTTTAATCTAGTGTAGATATAAGCGTTGTCGAGATAGTCTAAATGTTTTTTAAAATTTGAATAGATTATTTCTTTTGGCATTTTCTTGTTAAAACCATTTATTTTTTCAAGCTCTCCAGAAAATTGTATTACAATTGGTTCTTTTACAAGCGATGTTGCTAATGGTTCTAACAGATCTCTTTTGGTGATAATGCCTTTTAAATTATCATTCTTTCCGATTAGCATACCTCTCAAGTTCGTTTCAATCAGTGTGTTTACTAAATTTCTAACGTTTTCTTCAGAGTTCATCATTTTAACTCTTTCAGACATTATACCTTTTATAGGCAAGTCAAAAGATTCCTTTTTATCAGACATATATGCTCCATATTTTGAGCTGTCATCATATTGACCGGAGCCACCTTGCCTATGCTCTGGATGAATAAACATGGGTATGGTATCATCCATTGTAATAATGCCAGATAGTTTCTCGTTTTCAAAAACCGGGAGCCTAGATACGTCTTCTTCTTTGAATATTTTAATTGCTTTTGCAACTGGCTCCTCAGCTGTAATTTTAATAACTGGTGTTGAAATATATTTTTTTAAAGGCTCATCTCCAAATTTGTTTTCTGCTGCTTTTTTCAAGAGTTTCTCAGCAGTTACAACACCTGTTATTTTGTCTTTTTCAAAAACCGGCAGCACATATGAATCACTTTCAAGCATGAGACCTGCCGTGTTTTCAATGTTTTCTTTAATAGATATTTTTGCAACATTTTTTAAAAAAGTTTTAGCCTTGCTTTCTGGTGATATTTTTTCTTTAGAAAGATCTCTTTTATTTAAGATTCCTGCATATTTTCCGTTATTAAGTATTACGATTGCTTCTGCTTCTTTCATTTTTGAAATGGCTTTTGATATTGGTTCGTTTTTTTCAATTGTTGGATAGTCTTTTGTAATTATATCTTTTATATCATTCATATCTATTTTTTCTCCTATTTAAACAATTTATATCCTGCTTTTTGCCAAGCTAGGATTCCGCCTGAAAGATTTATTACGGTTGAAAAACCATTTTTTGTTAAGTAACTTGATGCAATACTTGTTTTAAAACCACTGTCGCAGTATACAACTACATCT
>CAZQXW010000097.1:0-4530 GCA_964597365.1 uncultured Thermoplasmatales archaeon
CTTCCAGAACCAGATCCCTTTTATCCATGCCGATGGCCATGGCGACATCCGCCAGCACTTGTGCATGCGGTCTTGGATCAAACCCTTTCCCACCCGAAAGCAACAGTTTGCTCTCCGATAGAAGCTTTTGAATTCGTATACCTTCGATCAGGCGCATTAACGCGGCGGCAGATGGTTGACTTGTAACGGGCAAATCCGGATCAGATGTGTGCCCACCTCCTAAAACAACAACCCATTTTGCATTTTCAGATTTTGAAAACGGTGAGTACTGATCTTCAAAACCCCTCAAAAGGGAGTCAGAAATGATACCATAACTCAATCCCGTTAAAATAATCACGCCGGCAGTGACAATTACTTTTCCAATCCGCTGTTTACGGGTAAACCACAACAAAAGAAGGCCGCACAACAACACCGCAAGACACAGCGGCAGTGGCATCAAAAAGGGAGCAACTATTTTCTTAAACAGAAACAAATCAAATTATGCGTTATTGAATTGGAAAAGAGTTACCTGGCATCGACATAGGAAAACGCACCAATGTCCGTTTTATACCCCAACGTAAAATTCTCAGTATATCGAAGAAATTTTCCCAGCGAAGTCAGCCGCTGACAATCAACCCCGGAAGAGTCAAGGCCAAAAGCAGGCCTGCCCCCCCTTACCAGGGTCAGACCCCGCCAACCAACTTAACTACCGCTACCTAATCTAATGTTTGACCCATACCCCTGCGAGCCAAATAATGCAGGTTCATGGATTGGCGCAGGTAGGTTTTTATAACAGCCTGGCGGCTGATATTTAATTCCTTTGCAATGGCATCAAGTTCCTTTAGCATATCAACCCCAAAATCAACATTCACTCTCTGAATTGCCGGTTTCATTTCACCTTTATTTGTAAAAAATCGAGACACATCTTCGCCTTTCGTTGCCATTTCAGCAATTTCGTCAGCTGACGGCCTGCTCATTTTAGCTGTATTCTTCATATAATTTTTCCTCCTGTGTCGTCGATTTCCAAAGCGTAACAAGATGATAATATTCTCCCTTCTCGTCCGCTCTGATTTCATATATGACAGAAAAAAGCTGCCCTTTCACCCAACCAATAGCGCGGAATTGTTCCGGGTCATCCGACCGGAAGTCCACGTAATGCGGATGATTCCATAACTGTCCTTGTCAAACACTTTCACAGGCTAATTCCTGACACTGTAAGATACAGAAGATTTCCAGTCTACCCTCGGGTTGTCTGACTCAAACTGACCACCAGAATGAGCCGGTAAAATCGATAATCAAGTTGTAATGGGGTTCAGAAAATCTTTCAAACAAGCAGGTTTGTTTGCTTTTTTGAAGCTGATATTGCTTGTTTAATAAATTTTTAAGGACAAATACCTCCATTTACCATTATAAAGCTGCTATTGGGCCAGCTGATATTCCCAATTAATGAGTTTGCTTATAAGGGCGAAACGATGCTCCCATTTTGCTTCAAATAGCCGCCGGACATGGTTACAGACAGCAGCAAACCGGTCCCGGTGTTTTTCGATCAATTTCTTTAGCTTATTTTCCCAAAAGGCGCGTTGCAGGATCAATCCCCCGAATACGGCGTTATCACTGAGGCGGAGCAATAAATCGGTTTCCGGGCTGCTGTGGTCACATTCGCTGACCAGCAATTGGTGGTCGGCTTCAAGCTGTTTGATCCAAAAAGAGCGTTCAACGCCGGCATATTCGCGTAAAAGCTCCTCTTGCAGGCGCAAGTCGATTTCATCCTGGCAATTTTGAATCACCTTAACAAGATATCTATGAGCTGTTTTGTTGCGCAGGCGCCCCTTGTTGTATTCGGTGCCAAAAATCGCCAACCCGTGGCGGATGGCCTCCGGAGTATAGCGGCTGGCGATCCATTGGCGGACTTCACCCTTGGGATCCAAATCAGCAATTGCAAAGCGGCTAAACCCGTCATTGAGCAAAGCAAGGCTTGCAAGCCGGCTCGACAATGCATCGGTGCGCCTTTTAGCTGTATGATCCGCATGCAGCTGTTCGATAAATTGCTGATCCTTGTCGGGATCCGGACAGGCCTGCCGCAGGACCTGTTGTCTGCTCTGACCGTCAAATTCAGCGCGGCCCGCATGATTGATACCTGCTGTGTAAGCTCGCAAAACTTCGTGAACCGCCGACTTTTTCAATGCTTGCTCGCTGCTGTCGTCCAAAACAATAGCGCCCACGGTTTGTTCGAATTTTCCGAACTCTCCTTCAATACAAGCCTTGTTTTGTCCCCGATTGGCTGTGGCCGGGATCATCAGCGTTGTTTTTTCGATATGTTTCCGCAACTGCGCCTCATCATGGATCGGCTTGTTGTCATGCACAAGGGCCCGAGGAGCGCGGCCAATAAAATTGCAACTGTCATCAAAAGCTTCGCGGACCCCGGAGGCCGATTCGATGTTGTTTACAATCACCGCCGTATGACAGGTGGTTGCCTGATCCACGATGCCCTGCCAATTATAGGAGTTCAGCTGTCGGCTTGCGGTACAAACTACGTCAACGGTTTTGCCGTCGGTCACCAGGACATTTCCCGGCTGACATTGCCGAGTGGCGCCTCGGTAGCGCGGATGCTTGGCCGATTTTGCGGGCAGCATGCAAAAAATGACCAGCACGCGTCGAATCGCCGCCGGTGCAAGGTTCATCCGGCGGGCCTCATATTTCAAAAAATCCCTGAGGCTGCCTTCCCAGTTCGAGTAGTCTTCGGCAATGCGGCGCGCATCTTCGCCGGCATCGTCAACGGGCAGATATTGCCTGGTGCTATGCGGTCTATAAGGCTGATCCAAATCCTTTTTCCGCCAACTTCTCACGGTCTGATAGGGCAGCTGCGCATGTTGACAAAAAAGTTCAAGGCTATCTTCCCACTGATCGGCCAAATCGAGTATAAAACGGATAAACCCGTTGCTGTAGGTAGTATATTCCTTATGCGATATCAATGCGCTCGGGTGATCTACCCGGTGTTGTAGGATCTGCTCGTGCAAACAAATGCCTTTTTCCATTCGGATAAAATCGCCGATAGACGGGCGTGCCGGATGGCCCGGACCGGGTAAAGTCGCCTGTTTAAGCACCTCTTTTATCTGCTTTTGACGCTCATAAACCTGGCTTCGATTTACCCCGGCCTGCTCACAGACCACCGACAGCGGCCCGCTAAGGTCTAACTGCGTATCGGCTGCGCACTGTTGCACAAATTTGTTCATGGCGATTAAAGTCAGTTTGCTATTTTGGCAGTTTTCTATTAGATTCATGGCTCAAAGGGATGTTTTGTTTTGGATGGTTTTCGGTTTTGGTGACCAAGAACTCATGCCTAACAAGCATCCCTTTTTCAACCTTTTTTTATCCCAGTATTTTTTGTCCCATCAGCCAAATCTCGGGTTTGCCGCCTTGGCAGACCACACGGAACAGCTCCAGTCCCCGGCTGTCCGGGTTTGTCAATTCCGGAGTTTCGGCGCCAAGCCCTTGCTCGATTCTTTTCAAGGTCTGTTCGACCACGCCGTAAAATCGATCTGCCGGCACCAGCAACCCGCCCAGACCATGATGAGTGCGCCGATGATTGTAATGTTCCACCCAGCGGCTGATGCCCCGGGCCGCATCGGTTAAATCCATGAATAGATTTTGCTCCACGCATTCCTTTTGGAAACTGGCATTGAGGGCCTCGACTTTGCCGTTTACCGCCGCTTCTTTGGCCAGATAATAGTTGATCTCATAATCTTCAAGAAGAGCCTCAAAACGGCTCAAACCCTTCCAGGAGTGAAAGGCTGAGCCCCGATCGCTCATAACTCCATCGGGACGGCCATAACGCAGCACGGCCTGCTCAAAGCTTTCTATCACCGGATCGGCCTGCTCGGTGGCAACCATTGTCCAGCCGGCAATAAAACGAGAAAAATCGTCTTCAATAAACAGCACGCACTGTTTTTGTTTATGAACATAGAAGTGATAAAAATCCAGATGATACAACTCCCGTGGACGGCCCGCCTCATAGCGGCCAACATGCTCCTTGCGCCTTAAGGTTGGAGGCAAGTAGCCATTTTCTTCCATTACATGGCGAACCGTGCCCACCGACACGCGAAAACCCGCCCGCTTGAGCATGTTGCGGATCTGGCTCGGACCATAGCCCGGGTGCTGACGCCACATGGCCAGTATCCGCCGGTTTCGATCCTCTGTCGGTTCTACAGCCTGGTTGACCGCTGACTGTGCTCCGGTGGCGGCACCCCGTCGTTTGGCGGCCCGGCGCCAATCATAGATGGTCGTATCGGTGACCCCATATTTTGAAGCCGCCGATGCAACATCATTGCTTGAAGCATAATCAAGGATCTGTCTTTTCACGGCAGGTGAATACCTTTTGCCCCTCGCCGGATGCTTTTTCCTGTCGCCAACTTTTTTGCTTGCTACTTCAGCATCTGTTCCTGTCATCTCTATCCTCCTCTGATTTCATTGTTGAGGACAGAACCAGATCTTCCGATCAGTTGTGTCAGGAATTCTTAGCTGTCTTTTGATGAAGAATTATAGTCTGCGACA
>CAZQXW010000098.1:0-4464 GCA_964597365.1 uncultured Thermoplasmatales archaeon
CACTGGATCAGGACGGTGAGTTGGTTGAGATGGACGCCTTGAGAAAGGCCGCAGACTACTTTCTCACCCACGGTGTAATTTCGTGGGACCATAAGCATAAGGCTACCCACGATCCGGGGTTCATTATCGGTGAGCCTTTGGATGTGAAGTTCACCGATGATCGGAAAACGCTGGTAAAGGCATTTCTGTACAGGTCCAATGACATCGCACAGAAGGTTTGGAAGAACATCCAAAGTGGCGCAAAGAGACTGGGTGCGAGCATCGGCGGGGGTATCCTCCAGAAGGCGGGAAACTCGCTGAAGCAAGTTGTCTGGGACGAATGCGCGATTACACACAGACCGGTAAACGATGAAACTCTGGGACAGGTTCAAGTGATCCCGTTTAATGCGTTTGCCAAGGCGCTTACAGCAGGCGGCGGGGTGAACGCCGCAGAGTTCTCCGGGGGACGTGCCATGACTCCCGAGAGCTTGCAAGGAACGACAGTCAATGTGATACCCGACCGACGGGAACTCCGAGCATTGTTCGGCGATCTCCTGAAGGCGGTCCGTAACGGATCGGTGCGGGACTACAATGATATGGTCAACTTCGTCTATAGCCGTGGGTACGACGGTAATATGGCTGCAACATTAGTAAACTACCTCGCACGGAAGATACCGGACGTTGTTCGGTCCGGGGGGTAAATAACATTGGAGGAGGTTTCCCTATGGCAGGTGAAACCAAAGAAGTTCTTCTGGATGATACCCTCATCGAAGAGGATTTCAACGGCGCTCTCGAAAACCTCCAGAAGTCGTTGAAGTCCGACTCTAAGGGCGAGCTTCGGAAGGCCAAGGAAAAGGCCGAAGAGGAGCCCGAAGAGGAAGAGGCTGAGGAAGAGTCCGAAGAAGAAGAGGAAGAGGATACGGACTATGAAAAGTCTATCTCCGAAATCCTCGAAGAGGACCCCGAGGCTGCTATGGCCATGGATGTCGAGCCGTTCCTCCGGCAGATGGCAAAGGCCGTCGATGAGTCAATCGACGCGCTATACAAATCTGTCAACCAACGGCTCAGGCGGATTGAGTCTCTGGCGAAGAGTCAGGGCGAGATGCTCGTCCAGACAGCCAAGCTCGAAAAGTCGGTTTCTGACATGGTTCGGCAGATCGGCGGTCAGCCGGTCCCGAGTGGGTCGGTACGGACGCTCGCTAAGTCCCGGTTCGAGGGTAATGGCGAGGCGGTAGAGTTCGACAATCGCGAGGTTCTCGTGAAGTCTCGTGGCTGGCTACAGGAAAAGGCGATCAGCCTTAAAGAGGCCGGTAAGATCGAGGGTCGAATCAATAAGGGTCTTCTGGGCAAGGTCGGTGACGGTCTCGATCAGAAGGTTCAGTCACTCATGAAGGGGGGAAAGTAAGATGCTGAATCCCGAACTGTTTCCTCAAAACTTCGTGGGTCACGGCGACATGGGAAACGTTGAGGTCCTCCAGAACTTTCAGAAAGCGCTGGAAGCGGGTAGCGGTGTAGACGCAGGTTCTTTTACGAACGGTCGCGCACTCATCCCGGAATCTCTCGAAAACACCCTCGTCAACGTGCTTTGGTCACAGGATGAAGCACGACTCTTCCAGCGGGTCAAAAAGCAGCCGATTCCCTCTCCTGTCCACCAGTGGGACAAGCGAACGGCAGTCGGCGCGGGTGACGGTGCATGGGTAGCTGAGGGAGGCGACTCTCAGGAAGCTGACCAGACCATCGCTCGTGTGTTCGAAACGGCGAAGTACCTCCAGACTCTCCGCAAGGCGACTCTTCAGGCTACGCTTTCGAACATGATTGAAGATGCCATGACCATCGAGCAGAACGCCGGTGCGTTGTGGATCATCCGCGAGGTCGAGAAGGCTATGTTCTATGGGAACGACACGTTCTTCTCTGAACAGCCTAAAGGCATCAAACAGCAGGCCACCACGAACGTTCTCGATGCACGCGGAGCAACCGCGTCGTCCAGCACTGTCGAAAAGCTCATCAATGATGGCTCTCGGCAGATTCGCGATGCCTACGGTAAGGCTTCGGTGATGCTCATGAGCACCATCGTTATGCAGGATGTACAGAATCTTGTTCGAGACCGTGTACGGTTTCAGAGTGGACAGGACGTTGGCGCTACGGTGTTCAACGAATATCCGACTCCGTTCGGACGACTGGAACTCCTCGATGATGTATTCATCAAAGAAGGTTCCACTCCTGTAGCATCTACCCTGACAAGCCTTCGCCCCGGCGCGATCACTTCCGTTGCGGGCGCATCCAGCGGCTCCGGTTCCCAGTTCACCGCCTCTGATGTCGGTGACTACCAGTACAAGGTCGCAGCGGTGAACAAGTACGGAGAAGGTCCGGCTGTCACCATCGATGCTGCGGTTACTGCGGTAGCAGGCCAGAACAACGTTCTTACCATTACCGGAACTCCCTCTCCTGCGGGTACCGCATACGCGGTCTACCGCTCGAAGAAAGACGCTGCGGATGCAACTGATTGCCGCTTTGTAGGGTATTTTGCCTACACTGCCGGTAATGGAGATACCATCACGGACGATAACTCGAAGCTGCCCGGTACGTCTGACATCTTCATCCTCACCATGGATGAGATTTACGACGCTATTGAGTGGTTCCAGTTCCTCCCGCTGATGCGTTTTGACCTTTACCCGACGAACGCAGCGGTGTATCCGTTCCTCATGCTTCTGTTCGGTGCTCTGGCGCTGAAGAAGGAAGAGCAGCACGCATACATCAAGAACGTGTCTCCGTCGGCTCTCGGTTGGTTCTAAGGTCGTTGACCTTTGGGAACTGAGATTCGTAGGTGGGGTCCTTAGCGACCCCACCTTATCTTGACTGAGAAGGAGAAGCAGATGAGCTTCAAAGAAAGACTGGCAAGAGCCGTTCCTGTATGGCGGCAGATGACTGAGCGCTCTACTCCGTTTATTCGGCAGGCGCTTGTGGATGGAGGTGCGGCAGGCGAAATCGCGGTTGCCGATATCAAGAAGGGTGATCAGATTGTCGGTGTTATGGAAAGCGCTGACAGCACGTCAGTACTGACTGATCTAACTGCGGAGTTTGTGGCGAACACGGACCCCGGTTGGTTGGTGAGGAAAGACGGAGCAATTGATAACACAGGCGGCACCGCAACCACAAACGACTCGCTACTCGTGACGTGGATTGCATGGGCTGAGTAGGGGGATAGAATATGGCCGCTACCGTAGTAGTCGCTGAGACGAACGGAGCGAGCGGTTCTACCACTGAAACGCTCGATCCAGCGAACCTGAATATGGGGTCGGTGGATCAGGCAGAGCTTGATCCCGCGACCTATCCAATTACTGCTCAAGCCGACGGTCACGCTTTTGAAAAGTGGGTCCGTCTATACGTCTCTGATCTTGGTGGGTCAAGCCTCGTTGACAACCTCAAAGTGTGGCTATCAAGTCTTGGTGGGGGATACGCAACAGAAGAGGGGATGAGTGCCAACCTGAGAGAATCGGGATATTCCCAAGCATCATATCCTGCGGGAGGTCCTGTCGAGACGGACTCTACTGTAGCAGATCAAACCATGCCTGTCTCCGAACCGAGCGGTCCGAATGCCGGAATATCAGGATCATTGGGCGGCCAAATTACCGCCGCTCCTACATACTCAGACTGGATCGTTTTGCAGCTGGACGTTACAGAGAACACCCCTGCGGGCTCTCTGAACCAGAAGCAAATTACTTTCCAATGGGATGAGCAGTGATTCTAACGGCTCCCGCTCTTGAATGTTGTGAGGGGGCCGGTTTTCTATGAGGAGAAGAGATGGAAGATCGGCTTGAGATCATCGTGACTGAGGATGACGCCGAACCTCGAAGAGTTCGATTTGAGGACCTGTTCGCAATTCGCGAATCACTTACCTCGATCATGCTGCTCTGGAACACCAACAGTTACTACGTTGATCGTTTGAGCAACACGTTTATAGTTAATGGTGGACGGAGGATCAGGATCGAGACGTTGGGAGAAGGTTCTATAGTATACAGACGTAGAAACTCTCTTATAACCTCATTGAGCGGACAACCTGAGAAGAGATCAGTAAGTTGGGTTATCGGTCTTCAAGGCAAGGAAAACCCAGAACAGATGGCGATCCTTCAGATCACTGAAGATGGTTCGGGGTGGGAGCTTAGGAACAAGCTATAGGAGAAAGAAATGGCTGATGTATTGCAGCGTCATGCAGACGGTGTCATCGAGATGAACGCCACGAACAACGGGCCTACCGTTATTAGAAAGAGCGGAACGGCTCTCCCTGTGGAGAGTATTATTGTCTCGGGAGGCACAGCGGGAGAGTTTCAGGTTCGCTTGAACAACACAACCTTTAGTATTCACACCGGCTCGGCTGATCTGACCAAACAGGTATTTGTGAACATGCCGGTCAATGAAGTACAGCTTGTTGCTCAACCTACTGGTGGGTCTGCATATCTGATTCTTGATCAGATGGCATAAGAGTCT
>CAZQXW010000099.1:0-4350 GCA_964597365.1 uncultured Thermoplasmatales archaeon
GATCAGCAACAGCTTTCCGGTCAGGGCGATCTCGCGGGATTCCGGAGAAGCGGCCGGGTCGGCGACCGTCTTGTCCTCCGCTGCGGTGGAATTGGGAATTGTGAGTCCCGCCATCATAAGCGATATCGACGCGAGTAATGTCAGCGTTCTCATATGATCCCTTTAGCATTGTTCTGAGGTTCGTTGCACAAAATCGATTTCATTTTATTGACTGCCACGCGTTCGGGCAAGCACGTTCCGTCGGCGACGCGCACCTGAAAGGACCGCCGCTCCAGATCGAAAAGGGCGCATACCACAAGACGCGCGAATCCTGCCCGCTTTCATCCTGGATGATCGGATTACCTTCATATTCTTGAAACGTCCACCCGCAATCGTTGCCGTACGCCAGCGCCTCGCCACGTCGGGCGCGGGTGTAGATGGCCACCAGCAGGTAGTTGGTGCCTTTCTTGAAGCCGGTCGGTCACATTGTCCTTGTCGACGATCGCGCTGCCGGACCAGGCCGCGCTCTTGTCCCACGGAAACATCGCCATCGGCAGTTGGCGCCAATGCACCAGATGGCGCTTTCTCTTTATTTCTGTGAACGTCGGGGCTTCGACGCGCCGCAGGCAGGCATCGAGCCGGCGCTGCATTTCCCGGGTTTTCTTGGAGTGTTCCTTCGACAAGTCTTTAGTTCCCTTTGCCCCATTCTATCGGTCTGAGCACACGGACTTCAAAGGACTCGAAATGCTGATCGGCAGCGCCCTTCAAACGAATAGCGGGCTTGCCACGGGGAATAAACTCCGGATAGGGGTGGTAGGCATTGCCGGCCTCGTAGCCGCCGTTGATGTAGAAGCTGACCAGACCGCGATCGCAGACAATACGCGCCTTGTTTGCATCGCCCTCTGGGAACAGTTTCCTTTGTCCTCCGCTCCCTTTGACCGAGTAGGCGCCTCTGGCGGCATGCAGCCGAAAGACTTCGACGCCCCAGACATCCAGGACGAAATCCTTCTGCTTGCCGGCGTCCCATTCGAACGCGATGTCGAAGAGGGCCGGTTCTATTCGGGAAAGCTCGGAATTCAGCTTTTCCAGGCCAATATCTAGGAACTCGTGACGTTTGGTAACCAGCTGCCCGATTTCCTCGACGGGGTTCAAATACAGTCTCTGCCCAGTCGGGGAAGTGCGCAGCGTAACGTCGATAGGTATGTTCAATCCGCCGGCAGCATGGATAGCGGGGTCGTTCTGGTAGTATTCGCATCCCGACGTGGTACCCATCATGACACAGCGCCCGTCCGGCGCGTTGTTGAATGTCTGCGGTGCCAGGTACCTGCCATGAAAGTTCCGGATTTTCTTTTCCGTGTCCGGTATGAATTCACGACCATTGAACTCCCCGATCCTGTAGCCATGGGTCACATCCTGCACCACCCACTTGATATTGTTCGTGTCGCCATCGAGCGGCAGCGAAAACAAGTCCGGTGTCTCAAACCAGTCGGAAGACGAGCTCATGTATTCCCAGTTGAGCAGGTTTTTCGATTCGTAGAAGTCGAATGTCCAGGGTCCCTTGTCGCGGCGGTCGTGAATAATCATCACCCACTTTTGATCGGGGGGATACCATACGACCTTCGGGTCGTGGCCGGCGGGATCATTGGTGAGGAACAGAGGGTTCTGCTCGTATTGTTTGTATGTTTTCCCCCCGTCGGTGCTGTAGGCCAGTGCCGTAGCGGAACGTCCGTTTTGCGAGTAGAAAAGCAGTATTGGCGGATGATCACCTTGCTTAAGGCCGGAGTCGTTTTTGTGGTCGACTACGCCGCTGCCGGAAAAGGCCATCCAGCGAAGTCCTTTCGGTATCGCAAAGGGCTGCTGGGTCCAGTCGAACAGGTTCGTGCTGGTTGCATGGCCCCAGTGCTGGTTGCTGCCGTCGGGCCCCGTCGGGTTGTATTGGAAGAACAAGTGCCAGACCCCGTCGTAGTAGTAGAGACCATTAGGGTCCCAGCTGCGGCCGCGTTTGACCGTGAATCTCAGTTGGGGGCGGGACGGTTCCGTGTAAATGTCGTCCATGCCTCTTGGCTCGGCAGAAAGTCTGATATGTTTCTCGATTGCTGCCAGATTCTCCTTATATACAGCCGGTGCAGTGCTGTGGAGGCGAAGGTTTTCGCCGTCTCCCAGGTGCCCGATGGGATACGAAATCCAGCAGTCGATTGCGCGATCGCTGGTGGCCAGGCGGAACTTCAGGTCCATCTTCGGCTCGCCGTCCACTTCGAACACATAGTTGTACCGGGGGGCGGTGTGGTTGACCGGCACTACGAGATACTTTTTTCCATCCAGCGGCATTGTCTTGTCGATTGGAACACACTGCGACTGCGGGTATGTAACGGGCACGCCCTCCCCAGGCGAATCGCTCGCTGTAATCTGGTCTACCCGCACGCAGTTCCACATTCCGCGGTCCCGAACGACTATTTGTGCCTTGCTTCCCTGGAAAGAGGACACATCCAGCGTTCGCGGCGACAGGACATGGAGGTCTTTGCTCGACAGCGAGAATTCGCGCTTGCCGTCGACCAGCACCCGCACTTCGCTCCCCGCCAGGAGCAGGCGGATGTAATTGCGCTCGATTTTAAACTCCGGCGATATCAGTTTCCCGGCAAAGGCCTGGCGTTTGCCGCCGCTGCTGTCTGCGACACCGCTGCCGACTACCCCCTTGATCCTCCTGTTCGCCTGCGTGGATTTTCTGAAGGCCTCGCCCTCGGCTTTCCAGTTGCCGTATCCCTGTTCGAAATCCTGCAGGACGATATCGGGGCGGCTGCTTTCTGCCGTTGCGATGCCGGCAAAGATGGTAGATGCCAATGCCGTTACAGCTAGTCGTTTCATAAGGAACCGGTTATTCATCATGTTAATTATTCCAAATGGATTTCAATTCATAGACATCGATGCTTTTGGCTTCAACGTCACCGCCTTCGGCGAAAACAGAGAGCGAAAAACCGTTGTGGACAGGCGGAACCATCGCCGTCATCGTCGAAACTCCGTTGTTGCCGAATGCTTCCATTACGGACACATCCACAAAGATATGCAAACGCACTCTCCCGTTTTCGGGCAGCATAACTATTTTATGGTAGAAAGGTTCCCTGTTCATATCAAGTACTCTTCTATCGGAATCCCAGTAGCCGTCCATGAACATACGTTTCTTTTGCGCGTCGTATCCGATCTTGAAATGCTCGCGGGCGCTTTCGTCGGGATAGTGGAAGGTAGGATACATGAAGCCGAATCGCTTGGCGCTGCCAATTTCAAATTCTGCAACTATTTCCAGGGTGTTTGTATCGACTCCCGTCAGAGTTTTCTCGCCAGCGGCAACTGTCATAGAACCAAATGCGTATTTCTTTCCGCGCAGGATTTTCAATTCACGAACCGGCTGCTGGGTCATAAAATATCTGTCATTTTCATCCCGCACCAAACCCAGTTTGCGCGGAAGAGTCAGGGCGCCATTCCATTTTTGTTTCAATCTTTTTTCTTCAGGCAGTTCTTTCATAATCTGGTCCCACCCCGTGTGCCAGTAGATCATAATAGTCCGGCCGTCTTCCTCGGGAATGTTGTTGAATGTATAACCTGCCGCCGCATTCGGCCCGGCATGGAAGGGTCCGCCGCCTTCCGGCTCGAAGTTGTAGCCGTCAAAGGTGCCAACCAGGAAGTTCCCTCCACCCCTGCTCAGCACCCACTTCTTACAGTTGGGGTCGCCATTCACCGACATCTCGAAAAAGTCGGGAACTTCCGTCCGTATGTTGTCGAACGCTTTGACAAGTTCCCACTTTTTGGTGTTTTCGGATGTAAACAGTCTAAGTTTGTCCTTGCCTCCGACCAGGCATTTCCAGCTCTTGGTCGGCTCATGCCAGAATATTTTCGGATCAATAAAAATTCTCTCATCGCCGCCATGGTGGGCGATAACAGGGTTGCCGGCGTATTTATACCAGGTACTGCCACCGTCTCTGCTGAAGGCGAGTCCCTGGCATTGCCCCTTTTTATTACCCCTTTTGTTGTAAGTGAACATAGCAACAATTCCCGGCTTACCGCCAAAAAAACCGCTTATATCGTGACAGTCGACCGCTGCCGTGCCGGAATAGATCACACCGTTTTCATCCGGAAAGACAGCCGGTCCCTTTATATCCCAGTGGACCAGATCCCTGCTGTGAGCATGACCCCATCGCATGCCCGGCGTCCCCATTCCCAGCGCTTGGTGCGAAAGAATGTATTTCCCGTCAAAATAAACCAGCCCGTTGGGATCGTTTATACGGCCCATGGCTTGGGAAAAATGGTAGCGCGGCCGCCATTTCTCCTGGTAGGCATAGGGTTGTGCCATATAGTTCTCGAAAATCTTCAAGAACTGCT
>CAZQXW010000100.1:0-4223 GCA_964597365.1 uncultured Thermoplasmatales archaeon
TGCACAGTGTTTTTACTAGAATGAGGCTGAATGCTATAGGTGGGATAATGATTTCTATGACCGATAGAACAAATCGAGAAGTAAGAGCAGAAATAGCTCAACTCTGCGATAAAGTAATTAAAATATAAATTACTTTTTACATTAATTTAATAAAAATTTTTAAGATAAAACTTCACTCGTAATTAACAACATGAACAATAACAATCATATCTTGGAAGTCATTATCACTATCACTAGTACGATCCAAGTCTTCAAAACCAATCATATATGAGCCGATTGGACCCAAAGTTGTTGTTCCCAGATCATAAACAAGTGCCTGTTTCATTCCATTTGCATTCATTGATACATCAGTATACCAATAATCAGTATGACTACCATCATTAGAGGTTATACCAAAACCAATACTATTATGAATCTCAGCGTTAATCGTCAAATTATATATATATCCTTCTTCAGTGCCTTTATTGTGAATACTATTGGCCATCTGAACAGTATCTTCATCTTCATCAAAATAATAAAAAAAAGTATTGGTATTTCCACCTTTACCATCTACAAACTCAAAAGTGAGATTAACCAAGCTTACTCCTGGTGCAAACTCCCATCTTTGATAATCTAAAAGATGATGAATATCTATTGGACCCATAAATGCAATGGCGTTTGCCGAAGGATCTATTGCAGTGATATCGGCGACAGTAGATCCACTACTCCACTGTATATTTACATCTATATCAGAAAGATTTGTTGGACCATTATAATCTTCAACTATATCTGAGAAATCCGCTTCAGTGCCCCCTCCACCCGCTTTAATCTCTTCAGTTTGAACATCAAGTGTAGTGGTTCCATACATGCAAGTCATAGGTCTAATCGCTGTAATAGGTATCACAACACGTTCACCTATATTCCATAGAGCATCACCATTATCAAGATGAATGTAATCTTGCGGATAGATAATTTTTGAATATGACCCAGTGCTTAGAGAAATGCTTGTGTTTATACTCATTGCATGCCCACCCTGGTGTTCCAAAACTATATTTAATCCTTCAACTGTAGAAACGATTCTACTTTCTGTAAAAACTGGTGGACCTTCATTAGAAAGTACAGATATATATATCACAGAAAAAACTGAAACAGCAATAAGTAAAAGCAGCACAGTCCCCAAACCTTCAGTTACACCTAAAGACGACCTATCAAAGTCCATACGTTTTCAACTTTCCACTTTATTTTTAATAAGTATAATGATTTGTTATTTTATAAATATTTTATGTTAAGCCCATGTAGCACATACTATGAATTAGAAAGCCCATATCCAATTTCTGCTTTTATCTTTACCTCGCGTATATATAAATCGTAATAGTAATCCCCTAAAACATCCTTATAAAAAGTGATAACAAGTTTGTTAGGAGAAATAGTGTCTGCTCCATAATTGATCGGTAGTTCTAGTTGACGAAAACTACGACTAAAGCTCGTATTCCAAGCATTTGTATATTCTGTTTCTATTGTAATAGTACTAACGTTGGAGAATTTTTTATGTGTCATATTTGAATCCATAACTTGTGTATATATATCATAACTGCCAAAACCTGTACTTGACATTTTACCTTCAACCCCTGAAATATTAACAAAAACTATAGAAATATTTTTTCGATCAATTGGCTTAGTAACAACAAGATGAGGCCTTCCAATTAGAACATTATTATTATCCTGACAAAGAATTAATGAACCTGCCTCATAAACAAAATTTTGGTTAACAAAGTAATAGTTATTTGAAGAATATTTTATAGCATCTGTTTTATAAGTTTTACTTAAAGTATCTCCTGTTAAATAATCGGTATAATTAATTTGTATTTTACAACTTTCTGGAACTGTACTCAAAGTATCAAATGTCCGACCAGCATTAAAAAAGGACATTTCTTTATTTCCTAATGAAATAGATGTCGAGACTGCTGTAGTTTCATTAACAATTGATTGAATATCCAACGCATATTTCAGCTGAGTAAATTGATTCTCAACTTCATTCATATGATCTGATTCTCGTTCCTCCATCCACTTCGGCACATATTGCGTCTGGATTACAGATAGGACAGTTACAACTAATCCTACAATTAGAAAAGCAGCAACTATGCCTACAACCGCATTATCTGAATTTTTAATATTTTTCATAAGTATGATCTCCTTTAATTTGGATTATAATAGCACCTCGCATCTGCATAAACAGGTGGATTTTCAATATCACTTCCATATTTACCTATGCTGTAAAACTCGTAATTACCAATTCCATCAGTAAAATCAAAATTCCAATTCCATGGAAAAATTGCGTCAGGATTTGAAGAATCACTCCACTCAGCCCAAACTCCTTGAGGTGTTGTAGAAACATTCCAAGAATCCAAGGTTACAGGCCCATTGAATTCACCATATAAACGAATCTTATTAGAGGATATAGAGGATATATCATCTCCATCACCGTCAAGACCAGATAACAATACATTATCAGCGATATTTAAAATGCTGAAAGTACTATCAGTTGGATTATCAACATCCGCATAGAATTTATCCCAATTGCTAGTCGATGGTTTTGTGATATCTACTGATTTAATCCATCCTTCGTAATAAACATCTGTTGTTGACCATGAACGGATCAATGCAGCGTCGATATTCCATGAATCCATAGTTGAATCACCTGTAGGACTCTCATCTTTATATCTAATCGTAAAAGTTGATTCTGTGAGCCAGGAAGTTACAGAGATGTTATTCCATCCATTTTCTAAATTAGTAAATATATTTTGCCATGAAGAGCCATCCCATAGGTCAACTTTTAAATTTTCAGAAGAAGTTGAATCAAAAAAGATACATAATTCCTCATTTGTTTGAGTGTAATCTACATTTGTCCATTGAATTTCTAAGTCTAGCTCATAATTGTGAGTATCTTCTATTGTCTTTGTTATAAGAACATCATCAATCCATAGATATTCGCCATTATCAATGCTTGATCCGCGGATTCCAAGACGGAAATTATTAATGAAATATTGTGTATCAGAGCCTGAATTATCAAAAGTATGCTCATAAGTTAACCAAGTATTCTCTGCATCGTCACCAATCTCATCTATATTATCATATTGGTTGCCATCATAATACTGAACATAAACATTATCGTTATCATCTATATACTCTATTCTGTAAGAAAAAGTAATCGAGATGCTTGATGCATCTGATGTATCTAGATTACCTGAAACTAAATTATCATCGTATCTATCACACTCAGCTGAGTGAGTAGGTGATACATAATATAAGTCCGAAATCTCCCAGTTTGTATTCCAATTATAAAGACCACTTTCGAAATCATCATCGAGTAAAGTCAAAGTTGTAGTACTTGCAGTATTTTCTTCAGTCAGAGTATCATAAGATAAGTCTTTAGCTTTCTCATCATCAAAATTACTATGAGTCCCTTTATCTATAGAACCATCCACATTACTAATATCATTATCAACATAATCCTCTACACCAATATCTCCACCACTTGAGGTAACCACTGCATGATCTCCACCATCAAAAGTTATATTGTTATAAGATGAAACTAAAGAATCATCGTTATCAAAATTATCTTCCCAGAAGAAAGTATATCTGTACCATAATGCAACACTATCAAGTCTAGAATCGCCAGATGCGCTTATAGAGCAAGTCGATGTTTGTTTATATGGACTAATTGTGTTTACACTAGTTTCAGTTAAAGGTGAGGTGCTAAATCCCTCTTGAAGAGTTCCCATCATTACCACGGAGTTACTTTTAGTATCAATGATTGTAACTGTAACTTGGTTCCCATCAATAGCATCAGATGTATAATTCAATATTTCCCCTAATCCCCATAAGCCATCATCTTCAAAGTTATCATCCAAAAAATCTCTAACTTTATTCTGTGCTAATTTTTCTCCACCAACTGTTATTAAAACCTCAGTATCTAAATCAAGAGACTCTCCACCACGATGTTCCAAAACTATATCATTACCATCAACAAAACCAACAATGTTTACAGAAGGAGTTGAGGGCTCAAAAGGATAAGTTAAAACAATAAAACTCAAGACTGAAAAAAGAGCGACAGCAATGCCAATCAAAAGAATTGTATCCAGCACTTCGTTTACCGCCAGATTGTTTCTTTTCACTTTTCTCATATCTTTTTTTCTCCCTTTTAGAATAAAAATTTAAACACAACTAATGAAATAATAGCAAGC
>CAZQXW010000101.1:0-4131 GCA_964597365.1 uncultured Thermoplasmatales archaeon
GTAGAAGAAGTTGATAGCAATAAAACTAAGGCGATTATTAGAATTATACAACTTCTTCTTAAGTCTAGCTTAAGGCTTTTTACATCCCGAATTCCTATGTCCCCTCGCTGTTTTACAAATAAAAAATAATTTAATTATTTATAATAATTTCCTTTGGTTAGATAACAAAGGTAAAAATAATCAAAGCTTTCTTTCTATTTTGTTCCACATATCTCTTATTTTTTCACTCAGATCAGAGCCGGGGTCATAATCAATTATACTTTTCTCATCTAAAAGAGCCTTTGTAATACTTGTATCATAAGGCAATTTTCCAACTATCTCTACATTCTTATTTTTACAGAAATCTTCTATTTTTTTGGAATTTTCTTCATTCAAATCAAACTTGTTTATACACACAGTAGAAGGAATATTAAAATGCTCTGCAACCCCCATTATTCTTTCCAAATCACTTATGCCTGAAAGGGTGGGTTCTGTTACAATTAATACTAAATCAACGCCGGTTATCGCAGAAATCACGGGACATCCTATCCCTGGTGGTCCGTCTATTATTATAATTTCTTTTTCTTTGTCTTCTGCGATTTTTTTTGCATTTTCACGTACAGCTGTCACAAGTTTTCCTGATGCTTCTTCTGCTGTGTTTAAAACAGCATGTGACATAGGGCCAAAACGTGTATCAGAGATATATGAAAAACCAGAATCTCTATCGACCATCTCAATTGCATCAACTGGACAAACATACTCGCATACACCACAGCCTTCACAAAATGATTTTTCAATAATTACTCTATCATTTATTGCTCCAAATCTGCAGTTTTCTACACATCTTCTGCATTCTATACATTTTTTTGAATTGATTTTTGCAAGTTTGAGCCCGTGAAAACCACGCGTTTGTTTTATCTCTGGCTTTAATATGAGGTGAAGATCCGCGGCATCTACATCACAGTCGGCAAAAACGGCATTTTTTGCAATAGATGCAAAAGCACCAGTAATGCTAGTTTTACCAGTACCTCCTTTACCGCTTATTACTGTGATTTCTTTCGTTTTTCCACCTCCTCTGTGATTTCTTTGAATATTTTTTCAAACTGCTCTTTTAAATCCGAAAGTTCGTCTACAAAAGTAATTCCCTTCGAGTACATCTCTGCAATTTCCTTACTTTGAGGTATCTTTGCAAGAATAGGTATTTTTTCATTATTGCAATAAAGCTCTACTTTGTTGTCACCTACCCCGTCACGGTTTATGATGACTCCAAAGGGTTTGCTGATATGTCTTACTGTTTCAACTGCGATTTTTAAGTCATTGAGTCCAAAAGGCGTGGGCTCGGTTACAAGTATGCAGTAATCAGAGCTTTCTACAGTTTCGACAAAAGGGCATGCAGTTCCCGGTGGCGCGTCTATTATTACGTTTTTTTCTTTGTCAATTTTTCTTTTAAGATATTTTAAGACGGGTATCGCCTGTGCTTCACCAATGTTTAGCAATCCATGGTAAAAATCAATTCCTTTCTTTTTCCCATGCTCTATTTTGCCAATTTTTCTAAGACTATATTTTACTGCTTTTACAGGGCATACCAAATCACATCCTCCACAGGAGTGACAAAGCTCAGGAAAAACTAGTACTTTTTTGTTTACAACAGCAAGAGCATTGTATCTACAAAATTCTGAGCATTTCCCACAAAAAGTGCATTTTTTCAAATCAATTTCTGGGACGAGTACATTTACGTTTTCTTCTTCAACAATATCTGTTTTTAAAAAAATGTTTGAATTCGGCTCTTCTACATCAAAATCAAAGAATTGAACATTTCCTATGCTTAATGCAAGGTTTGTAGCAACCGTAGTTTTGCCGGTTCCTCCTTTTCCACTTCCAACAGCTATTATCACTTATTCACCTTCAATATTAACTTTCCAACATTTGAGCCTATATCTCTTGCTACAAGTGGGCATTTTGCTACAAGCAGGAAAAAAACTCTCCTGTTTGTATCGCTTAGGCCTTCATAGTTGCCTTGCCCCTTTGAAATTATCATATCTGATTTTTCATAGGCTTTTTTAAATTCATCTGATGCATATTTCATAACTACGCCAGGTGTTGATATTCTTTGGCCTCTATCATATGTGATTATTTCTGCTATTTTGTCTATGCCTGCAAACTCTGCATCTTCTAATAGTGCATCGTTTATTATCGGGTTTTGTTTTACCACATATGTTATTTTCTTGTTTCTCTTTTTTATTTCCTCTAGAAAAAGTTTGTCAAAAAATATTTCACCTGTATTATCTGCTAGATACAAAATACTATTTGATTTTTGCAGCTCTTTTTTAAAAATCGGGTAGTCTTTGTCATCAAATTCTCTTTCAAGAGCATTTTCTACCATTTCGTCTAAATTGAAACGATTCATTGCGCCAAAGTCAATTACGTTTCCAACAATTGCAAATTTAATAGCGCTTATAAGCGTGTCCTCTGAATCTTTTATTCTTCCACTGAGTTTTCCAAACAATTTTTTAATTTTTTCGTTTGACTCATCTTTTACTTTCTTGTAAGGATCATCAGTGTTTGTAATGTTTCTTATAATTCTGTGAACTTCTCTTGAAAGCTCTGGAGGGGATTTTTTAAAATTAATGTCTTCAAGATGCTTTAGCAACTCTTTCATTAGCTGCTCATGTATTTCTTCTTTTTCAGTTGACATTCTAGCTGCTTCAAGAGATTGCTTTAAAAAACATGGAATACAATCGAGATGTACTTTCATATAATCTCACTTGTGGTTTTGTTTAATGCTGGCTGTGCGGCCCTTGTCCTCTGAATGCATGTCTTTGGCATGCATCTCCTTCTGCTGCTTTTTGTAAAACTCCTTTTTTATAAGCTTCTATTGCATCTTTTACTGTGCCACTTGCACCTATATATACATCTATTCCAAAATCGCAAAACATTGCAATTGCTCGTCTTCCAAGACCTTTGCATATCATTACGTTTACACCATGCTCTACAAGTATTTCTGGGGGGTTTTTTGCTCCACCCATATGATTGCTTGTGTTTGGAATCACTTTTACATCGTTTTTCTCTAGATCTACTATTGTATAAGTAGGTACACGTCCAAAGTGTTCTCCTACTGTGTCATCTAGGCCTTTTTCACTATTTGTTGGTATACATACTTTCATATTTTTCACCTCATACCACTATGGCTTCCTACATTTGCTGAGCTGCTTTCTTTAAGCTCATTATTTTTGTATTTGTCAATAGTGTCTTTAATTGTCCCTTCTGCTCCTGTAAAAACCTTTATTCCCGCAGCAGAAAGGGTGCTGTGTGCATTTGGTCCTATGTTTCCGGTAAGAACTATTTTTACGTCTTGATTTGCAATGGTTTCTGCAGCTTTTATTCCTGCGCCTCCTGAGGCCATTACGCTTTCGTTTGATAATGCCTTAAAATCCATGCTTTCTAAGTCTACTAAAATAAAATATTTGCATCTTCCAAAACGCATGTCAACACTTGAGTCTAAATTATCCCCTGTTGATGATACCGCAATTTTCATAATATTTTCTCCCTTATTTCATACTAATATTAAGTGGTGTTAATAACTCTTTGTATTATTATGCACGTGTCATAGGTGCACCGCATTTAGGACATTTTCTGTGATAGCAAGGTACTGCAAGCTGATGAGGTTCTCTATGTCCACAGTTTGAACATATACAATCTCCACCTGGGCCCATACCTTGGCCTCTTCTTCTACCGCGACCTCCAATTGGTCCTGTTCCATCGCCTCCTGGCATATTTATTTTTCACCTCCAATTGTTTTTTCAACATTTTCTACAAATTTTTTATAACTTTCAATCGTGTTTTTATCCTTTAAAGATCCTTTTTCTTTATTGTCCCCTATTTCTACTATTTCAGGATTAAGTGGTATCGCTCCAAGATAAGGTATTTTGAAGTCTTCTGCTGCTTTTTTACCGCCACCTGTTTTAAAGATATCTACTTTTTTGCCGCAGTGTGGGCAGGAAAAACCGCTCATATTTTCAACGATGCCAAGTATTTTAAGATTCATTTTTTTAACAAAATTAATTGATTTTCTCACACTTACTAGTGCTACATCCTGGGGGGTAGTAACAATTACCACTCCGGTTATATCTGGTATTAATTGAGCGATGCTTA
>CAZQXW010000102.1:0-4055 GCA_964597365.1 uncultured Thermoplasmatales archaeon
GCAGTATTATCTCCTGTTTTTAATAGATATTCTGCAGTTTTCAAGGCTTTTTTATTCATGTTCCAATTTCTTTTCCCGATTTGTCTTAGAGCCCAGTTTACTGCTTTTTTAACATAGTTTCTCTTATCTGTTGATTCTCTTTTTATAATTTTTAGAAAGTCTTCAAACCATTTATCGTCCTTTTTTTTGTCATGAACGGCAAGCCATGCAACAAGGCTGAAAGAGGCTCTTTTTTCAAATTCTTCAGTTCGTCTGCTCCATTCTATTGCTTTTTCATATGCGAAAGCTAGTTTATCAAAAAAGTGGCCGCAACAGTGATCACATAAATCCCAGCATTTTATATCTTTAAGCCAGCTTTCAATTTGTTTTTCAGATACAGTTGCAGGATCTTCTATACAGGCTGCAATCATTCTTGCATCACGTATCTTTGTATCCCATAGTTTTACTGCAAGCTCATGGTTTTTACCAATCTTTTTTGCAAATTTACGTAGTTTTGTAACACTAATTCCAAGGTTTTTTTCATGAATTATTCCAAATCGTTTCATTCCTTCAACGTTTTTAGGATTTGACATGCTGTTTAGTTTGTCCAGTACTTCTTCCAATTGCATTAAAAAATGCTAATGATAATGATTTAATTAAAGTTTTATAGGAAAAACTGTTGCATTTGCTTGGCTATGATAGATTTTCTATTTCAGACAGTTCTTCCTTTCACAATCTCTGCACTTGTAGTTATATTAATTACTATCGTTGCTGAAAAATATGGTACAAAAGTGGGGGGAATCTTGGGGACTTTGCCTTCTACTATTGTTGTTGCTTTTATTTTTATTGCTTTAAATAAAGATTTAAGCTTTGCTTCAGAGTCGGCAGCAGTAGTTCCCGCTGAGCTTGGGATTAATCTTGTTTTTCTTTTTATGTTCACAATATTTGTAAAAAGATCTGTTTATCTTGCATTCTTTGCCGCTTTTTCTTCTTGGAGTATTCTTTCTTTTAGTCTTGTTTATTTTGATTTTAAAAATATTTATCTTTCACTTTTGATTTTTGTTTTGCTTTTGTTTTTCATATTTTTTACATTAGAGCGTGTTAAAAAAGTACAATCACAGCTGAAAGTTCGTGTTCATTATACTCCTTTAAAAATTCTTTTTAGAGGGGTTCTTGCAGGAATAATCATTGCACTTGCTGTTTATCTTTCAAATGTTGGAACTGTTATAAGTGGTATTTTTTCAGTATTCCCTGCTATTCTTACATCTACTATGATTATTTGTTATAGAGAGCACGGATCTGATTTTGCATCAGGTATGGCTAAATCTATGATATTTGGTCTTTCTAGTGTTGCAGTGTATGCTACAGGGATTCATTTTTTATATCCAAAAATGGGTTTTGTTTATGGCTCTGTTATAGCGTATATGTTCTCGATTATTACTACATTTACAATATTTACTCTTAGAAATAGATTTGATTAAAAGAACCTCATTATAATATATGTTGGCGAACAAGTTTTTATAAGGAGAAATAAAGTAAAAAAGAATTATTTTATTATGTTTCTAATATTTCCATGCTTTCATAATTCCCGCCGAATAAAAAGCAATTCAGCTGTTGGTCTGATGTGTCAATTAATTCTGCATTTAATCTCATGAACCATCCATTGAATCCTTTGATTATTACGGTGTGTGGTTTGTCCATTATTTCTGATCCATTTATTATTTGGTATGTGCTATTATCAAATAGATAGGTTACGTAAAATTCAGTTGAGTTTTCCGGATCTTCGATTGGTTTTTTGTATGTTATTTTTATGTCTACATCCTGTAGGTGTATGAATAGGAATATGCCGAAAAAATTGTCTCTTAGTGCTCTTTGAAGTTTTTTTACCTGTCTGTAGTTTCCATCTAGTATTTCTATTTCGTAAAAATCTTCATATAATATTCCTCCGGTCGATATCTCTGTATCTGTTTGGCTGCTTCCTAAAATCATTCTTTTTATCAATTGGTTTGTGCCAATGGTTCTAGATTTTGTTTTCAGCCCCATTGAAGTTGGAGCAGTTATTGCTATTAGTCCTATGCATATCATCAAGGTTATTATTTTTCTGTTCACTTTATCACAGAGATTAATATCTCGTTTTGGATATATAAATGGTCTTAAAACGTTCGGGAAAAACCAAACAAAAAAACAACATATAGCATAGCCTAATTGGTAATTTTTTTAAAAAAGGACTTGGCTCACTATAATATATGTTGGCGAACGCTTAGTTCTCCTTAGAATATTCCCAATCTTTGTATGTATCAAATCTTGTTTTTTCAACTGTTTTTTTACCATTTCCGTTGCCTGAGCTGAGTCTGTCTACTATTACTCCTTCAACGTCTCTTAATAAAATCTCTGTTTCATCCTCGGAGTAATCTGTTGTAAAAATTTCTCCATTTCTATAAACAATTCCTGCTTCTGCATTGTAAACAGGTTTGTTTTCATACATTAAATCTGGATCAAAATCCATTATGTCATCAAGGTCTTTTAGTTTGTATGCGTCTTCTGCCATTCCGATCATTGTACGATACATACGAATCTTTTTAGGGTCTTGTTCGGAGCTTATTTGTTCTTTAATATTTGAGATAATCGCGGGTATATCCTGTTGGTTTAAATCAAGAAGAATATTTTTCCAAAACCAGTTGTAAGTCTTACTTGCACGAGCGTTTACATGCTCAGGGGGCTTGTCCGGCCAAAGGATGACTTTACCATTTAAAATACGGTGCTTTTTACGCCACTCATTACGAATGCGATCAAGCTCTTTTTTATTCTTAACATCCCTCGGCATTTTTTCCATCTCTATGTGCAAAAACAATAAGGTCGATAAAATATAATAACTTTGTCAATTTTTCATCGTTTATTGGCGTAACGATATTCTATGTTGCAGCTTCCTTCAGCGCTTACCATACAGGGCCCTATAGGGGTGTCAGGAGTACATTTCTTTGCAAAAAGAGGGCAATCTGGGGGTGTTACTAATCCTCGTAAAACTTCGCCACAGAGGCAGCCTGCGGGCTCTTTAAACTCTTTATCTTTTAAAACTAAAAGCTCCTCCCTAAACTTTATTCTAGCATCATACTTTTGATATTTTTTTCTTAAGTTTAGGCCGGATTTTTTAATTACTGGAAATCCACGCCATTTTACATCGCACGGCTCAAAAACATCTTCTAAAATTTTTTGCGCTATTTTATTTCCTTGAGTATGCACTGCTCTTTTGTATTCATTTTCTACTTTTGAAATATTTTCTTTTATTTGTTTTACGAGCATCCAGCATGCCATTAAAACATCTATTGGCTCAAAACCTGCTACAACCTGCGGCATGCCATAGTCTTTTGATAAAAACTCGTATGGTTCTGTACCAATAATGGTTGATACATGACCTGGCTCAATAAGTCCATTTATTTTTATCTCACCCATGTCAAGAACGGCCTTTAGAGCATATGGCATTGTTCTATGGCAACATAAAATTGAAAAATTATCAGGTGGATTTGATTTTATCACAGCAGCAGTCGAGGGGGCTGTTGTTTCAAAGCCTACGGCCATGAAAACTACTTCTTTTTTTGGGTTTTCCTCTGCAATTTTTACAGAGTCTTCAATTCCATAAACTGTTCTAACATCGCATCCTTCTGCTTTCATATTTCTAAGAGAATCATTTTCCCCTGGAACTTTCATCATATCTCCAAAGCTTGTTACAATTTTGCCTTTTTTTGCAATTACAAGCATTTCTTCAATTTCTCTAGGTGTTGTAACACATACTGGGCATCCTGGACCTTGCCCTATCTCGATGCCACAGCTTTTAAGAAGAGAATCGAGACCATGTTTTACAAGTGTATCTTGGTGTGTTCCGCATACGTGCATAAATTTTAGGTTTACCTGCTCTTTTTTTATTTTTGAAACAATTTCCTCAGCAAGTTTTTTATCCTTTAGAGAAAACACTAGCTTTCCTCCATCGAAAGCATTTCTTTGAAAAGCTCGAGTGTTTTTTTTGCTTCGTCCTCGTCAAGAATTTCTATTGCAAAACCTGCGTGTACAAGGACATAATC
>CAZQXW010000103.1:0-4036 GCA_964597365.1 uncultured Thermoplasmatales archaeon
GCGTCCAGGCATATTAACATCCTATTAATTACTCATATGAGAACTAATATATAAATATTTGCTTTTGAATTTGGCACTGTCACATTGTCGACTGGTGAAATCTATTGTCGCATGCGGCTGATAACTATTTACACTTTTTAATTAAATCCACGAAAGTTATACTAGAAAAATTTCCTAACAATTACAGAATCTACAGCTGAATTACCCACATAATCGTAAGCAACTGCTTTTATTGTATGTTTACCAAATGTTTTTTCTTCCCAGTTAAACACTAGATCACCACTTGTGATATTTGCCTTTAACTCGTCATCAATAAAGATTTTTACATAATTTATCCCGGATATATTATCAAAAGCATCAATTTCTATTTCTATTCTACCTAATATCCAAGGAATTGGAAATGAAAATATTTCTTTATTTCTAAAATAAAATTTATTTTCAGGTTTTAAAATTTGAATATTAGGATTAGAGTTATCGTTTCCATAAAAATAATCCGGCTTTATTTCTCTATCATTATTTCCGTCCCCATCATCATCAAAATAAATTATAGGGTCAACTGACTCACCATCAATATTCATTTTACCTATTGAATTTTGAAATATTGAGATGTTATTGTAATAAAGATATGTTCTGTTACCATCAGATAACTGGTTAGTTGTTGAAAAATTAAAATCCCCATTGCCGGTTCCTTTCATTACAAATGTATATTTACCATTTCCATAAGGGATAGATATTTCTTCGATCGTGTGATTCCATTTTGAAGGATCAGTTTCATTTGTTATAAATAGCGGATCAAAAGAATACGAAACATTTTCAATTTCGAAATCCACTCCGTTTGAGCTATTTCTACCAACGTGATTGCCATATTCATCATATAGATGTAACTCAACTGGACAGCCTTTAATTTCCGCTTTAAAACTATCTTTAACATATTTTTCTTTATTAATTACTATTTCATCTTGTTTAATTTCTATTATTCTAAAATCATCCTCAAGGTTAGAACCTGTTATAACATACAAAGGTTTATTGTGTTGGCTTATAGGAAGATTGTTATAACCTTCCCAAAAAAGTGGTTCCCCATCCATATCTCGGTTATACACACGATTTATGTGTGTATGTCCACTAAGAACAACATCTACATCATATTGATCGCAATCATCTAGAAATCTTTCTTTATAAGAAGTAATGCAACCTGCATCCCATTGATCTATTTTCCAATCCTTTCTGTAATATATAACTGGATGATGCATAACTATGATTTTTCTATATTCACTTGTATCTATATTGTTGTCGATACCATCTAAATCGTCTAATTGATCTTCAAGCCAAGTCATTTGACCGTCAGAAAAACCTGTGCCTCTAGGGGGAAAATATGTTCCTTCTGAAAAAACGTCATGTCCAGAATTCAATGAAATTATTGCAATTTTGTTGCTATCATCGATAACACTATAACTATCTAGATAGGGTTCGCCAACATAGTTCTGATAATTTTCAAGATTATCGCCTGCACCAGGGATAGAGTGTCCACCAAATTCATCAATTAGGGCATTTCTATAATCATGATTGCCTGGGCAAAAATAAATTGGTATTTTTTTCCGGGAATCAACATACCAATCTTGGTTAGATCCAAAAAGAGGCGATACGAAGCTTTGATAATTTGTTTCTCCAATTGTTCCACCACCTGCATCAACAAGATCTCCAGATGCTATCACGAATTCAGGAGGAATTTCAAAGGAGTTAATCTTATTAAGGATATCATTCCATTTTTGTTCACTTCTTTCTAAATCTAAATAATAATTCCCAGGCATTATATCTAATTCATGCTTTACATGAATATCAGTTATATGCACAAAATAAAAAGTAGTATATATGCTTGCACACGCACAATTAAATACCCTTCCGATATCATCTTTAACTTCAATATGTATCTCCTTTTCTCCGCCTGAACTAAAACTCCATTTTTTTATTTTATTTTCAGCATCCCAGCCTTCTGAATTAGTATCCCATTCAAACCATTCTGTCCACGCAAAGCCGTCATCTACCCAATTATTCCATTCTTCGTCACTAAGGAATCTAACCTTGTCTATGTTACTAGTGTAATCACAAACTTGGATATCAAATTCCACTCTGACATCAATTTCATGGATTTCGCTTCCCTCTTTTTTAAGTTTTAAAGAGCACTGGGGTATATCCGGAACTTCAAAATATAGATGATCTGAAAATAAACTCCAGCCATTAGTATTATGCGCGCGCATATTCCATCTATATTTTTTTCCATATTCCAATATATTACCGGGCAACTCATTAAAGGAGGTTCCGTATATTTTTCCACCAGAATAATCTTCTTCACTATCATATACTAAGTTATTTGTTCCATACGGATATTCACTAATATAAATAGCATAGAATTCAGCATCATTTACAGCATTCCATCTAAAAGTAGGGGTAAGAGTTTCAACAGCATATCCTGTATCACTATCTGTGCCGGGCTCAATTAATATAGGCGGATTTGGGGGTAAATCTCCAATTTCAACGTTTACATAAGCTGTATCTTCATAATAAAATTCTTCACCTTCAGATGAACCGGTTACGTCAGCAAGATTATAGCTATCTCCTAATGAGGTTGCTGTTGCTTGAAAAGTAATTTCAATACCTTCTTCAGGATCAATAGGGTTCATGAATTTCCAGCTAAGTATATTATCAGTAATTTCATCTGGTTCTCGTGGTGTAGCATTGTCAGAATAAATTAGATTAGATGGAAGAGTATCATTTATGAAAATTGGCGGATCAATAGGAAAACAATAGGTGTTATTTACTACTATTTTGAAATATATTCTATCTCCTACCTCACATGTAACTTGTTCATTCCAGTTTTGAGAAGGAGATAATCTAGCTAATTTCTCGATAGATACTGAATCATGATCTGCGCTCTTAATAATCAAATTTGATTTATTTGAACCTGAGATTTGAATAGTATTTAGAGATGTAAAAATTAACGTAAAAAAAATAATAGTGGCAAAACTCTTATTATTCATCATATTAACTCCATTAATTTATATAAATGCAAAATAATAATTGACTTCTATTATTTAAAAAATTTGGTTAATTTTTTTGGCACTGCCGCACTGTTGACTGGTATTTTATCATTCGCATATGGATGATTTTTTATGAAAAGATTAATCTTATCATCTTCTTTTTTATTACAGCTAAAATATGAAACTATTATCCTGGAATGTAAATGGAATACGAGCAGCAGACAGAAAAGGATTTTATGATTTTTTTAAAAAAGCAAAACCAGATGCGTTATGTATTCAAGAAATAAAAGCAAAACCAGAACAATTTCCACCTCATCTAAAAAACACACCAGGTTACAATGTGTTTATAAACTCAGCTGAAAGACCGGGTTACAGCGGTGTTACAACTTACACGAAACAAAAACCAGAGTCTGTCAAAAAAGGATTTGGCATAGAAAATTTTGATCGAGAAGGTCGAACGCTTATCACAGAATTCGAAGAGTTCACACTCTTCAACATTTATTATCCAAATGGAAAGAAAAACCAGGAAAGACTTGATTATAAACTAGATTTTTATGATACATTTCTTGCATATGCAGATAATCTTAAAGCAGAAGGAAAAAACATAGTTGTATGCGGTGATTTTAACACTGCACACAAAGAAATAGATCTTGAACATCCCAAACAAAACGAAAAAATATCGGGATTCTTACCCATAGAGCGTGCATGGATTGACACATTCCTCGACCATGGATACGTTGATACATTCAGACATTTTAACAAGGAACCAAAACAATATAGTTGGTGGAGTATGCGAACTGCAGCACGCGAGAGAAACGTGGGCTGGAGACTGGATTATTTTTTTGTAAACAAAGAATTTTTACCAAAGGTTAAAAACGCTTTTATCATGCAAGAAGTAACTGGATCGGATCATTGCCCAGTTGGAATCGAGCTTGAGGTTTGAGAATATGAAAGAATCACTAGACTTTATCTATAAACAGCAAAAAGAACTCTCAGTTATG
>CAZQXW010000104.1:0-3932 GCA_964597365.1 uncultured Thermoplasmatales archaeon
CTTGGTTCGTTTTATCAGATGGATTTGTAGTGTAGGGCTGCATGGACGCAATTACACACAGCCCATAAGGATCATGCTCACTGCTTTATCATGATCCCAAAAAATAGTTAGGTTAAAGGGGGATACGGAGGAGTACTTATATCCCCCTTTGAGGTGAATACAGCGCTGTATTCAACGCTGGCAGCGACTGAAGCTGCACTTTTGCAGAGTTGGTCCCCCTGCAAACTATTAAACTATTTTGGAATGCTATGCTTGTAGCACAGGTCCATAATAGATGTGTAAATTTTGAAAAAAGTTTTCCGTTTATTTATTGGCAGACCACCTTCATTTGCAACTATTTCATAATATTTACGCTTATTTATCAGTTTATTTTTAAATTGCTTTATTTGGTCCATCCAATAGGTAAATTCTATATTCACAATTGGTTTCCCGTCTTCAAAGACCACCTGTTTTGGAACCTTTTTTAGCTTATCATAAGTAGCCGTAATATCTTTTTTAAACCGCAACTCTTTCTTTTCACGATCAATTTGCAGGTCTCTTGTTCTTATCATATCCTCAATTTCCATTTTGTAATCATGCTGCCATGATAAAGGCAATTTTGATAAGTATTCTTTAACTGGGGCTGCATCAGGATTCCAATCATTCAAGACAAGCAAACTTTCAATATCCCCTGAAAGTGGCTGTAAAGGTTCTAAATTCTCAGTAATGCCTAGCTGCTCTAGACCTTCATTTTTTGCAATCATTTTAAGGTTATAGTCCATTCTTATATTGTCTCTAGACCTGTTTGATAAAGGGGATTGATTATTTATGCTTATATAGCGGCGTGTAGCATGCTGTAATGACTTATTTGACTCGCTAGAACTAGTCATTACCTTATTTTTGTTTCGCTGCATATAATCCAAAGTGGATTCTTCTCTTTGGACCAAATCACTGATACCTTGATGGGAAAATGATTCTAATTCTTGTCTGCTATACTCAGAATCATCCTTTGGCCAGTAAGAAAGGTATTTGTCAATTAGTTCATTTTTAGTAGAATTTTCAGCCATTTCTTGAGTATTGATAAGTCTTTCAATATATGGTTCTGACAAACCTTTTAAGTTTTCAAAAGGTTGTTTGCCACCAAGTTTATGATATTTATTAATTAGTTGTAGTTTTTCTTCAGTCATTGGCATTGTAAAAACTCCTCCTTTATTATAGCTATATTATAGCTGTGTTATAGCTACTATTGTGGTATATGTTATAAGAATTAATAAATTTAGTCTATATTGTATATGTTGCTAAAATAATTGACTAATTTGACACACTGAAAAACTAATGCAATTTTTGGGGTAGGGTGTACCATTACTTTTAATTTTTAAGCGCTGGAAACGCCTTATACTAGCTCATATGAGCATGGAAACACATTATTTGAACCATGTTATATATCCGTGTTCCAAAATTCTGCATCAGAAGGTGTTATTTTTTCTAACGGTGGATCAATCAGCCCTGCACGAATCAGCCGCCATCGATGAGCTTGAATCGTTCTTAAATTTAGTCGCAATCGGTCACTAAGTACTGCATCATCATAATCAAAAAATTTCAGATAAAGAAATACCATAACAGTATTTTTGCCCTGCAATTTCCTTAACTTTTGAAATTCAGGTTCTGAAATAGAAATAGATTTTTTTGCAGATGTTGTATCAACTGGGGCAGCTTCTATAAATTCATCTGGTCTTGCTTTGCCAGTCAAATTTAAATGCATATTTTTGCTGCAATACTGGTCTATTGCAGACTGTTGCCGTTCCCTCATTCTTTGCAAAGAATTACGTCTTGATAACAAATTATTCTCCTCCCTTAAAAATCGTAACAAATTATAATCAGTGACCTTAAAAAAATATCTGTCAAATTTGCAGTTAACTTACTGAAATAACTATAAAATATACTGTTTTATAGCATTATACGTAACTTATTGAAATAATTAGCAAATTAGCCTATGTAAAAAATTCTGCATGGTACCCTACCTGCTGAAAAAAACAACTCTTGAAAACGTCATATAACGGCTTTTTATTAAAATTTAACTGTTACCTGCAGATTTTATTTGTCCTTCAAAATCACAAACCGTTCTTATTTTTTTTATCTATTTTTCATCTATTTTCATCTATTACTTATACTATTTTATACTATTTATATAAGAAGAGATGGATTCCATCTCATGGGGTAATGGATTTCATCTCTTCCATGAGATGGATTTCACACACCAAGTAATGGATTTCACACACAGGGTGATGGGTGCCGTCACACAGGCGACCAATCTGGTCGTTCCAGAAAATTCCATGAGATGGATTTCATCTCTTCTTAAGATGAGATGGATTTCACACACCAAGTAATGGATTTCATCTCTTCCATGAGATGGATTTCATTATGCAGCTTTTGTGATTCCGATGCAATCTCCGCGGATTTCCTCTCTGCACTCATCAAAAAAATTACAGTCGATGCAATCATCATCAAAATAACTAGAACTGCCAAAGCAAGACGGTTTATTTTTTATTTCAGATTCTGTGTCGGGTTTTATATCAATTACAATTTCATCAGATTCTGTGTCAGATTTTATTTCAGATTCTGTTTCAATTTCTTTTATTTCAGATTCTGTTTCAGATTCTATTTCTATTTCAATTTCTTCAGATTCTGTGTCGGATTCTATTTCTATTTCATTGTATTTTTTGCGTAGTTGCCTTTTAAATGCCGGGGTGAGTCGATAATGTAGTTTTTTTATACCATTTGGCGTTTTGGCCTGTAATGTTTCAATAAGGCCTTTTTCTTCAAGCTTTTTGATATTATCTTTTATTGTAAATTTAGACGTATGAAGGTAGTCTGCAAAATCCTGATACGAATGATAAACCGCATTTTTTGACTTGTTAGAATCCAATAGATGAACGATTTTTGATAATATTGCTGCCCTTGTAATATTTCCCGTCAAATCGATAAAATAAGGTGGAATCATAATAACTTGGTTTGCTGTAATGGCTTTTGCCATATCAAGAGCATTCACGATAAACACCCACCCGAGTAAACATAATTTTCGACAATTGAACGTACGAAATCCTCAATCTTAATTTCTTGTCTATCACAAAAATTCTGCAGTCTTGTCCACGCTTTTAAATCAACTACAATTCTTTTTTTCTCACTTTGCATAGATTCTCCTTTCTTCAACGCAAAAATGGCGCAAAAATGGCGCTGAAATAAAAAAATAATTTGTTGGTGGAGCGCTAGTTAATTAATTTTGGTAGGCAAATCTGGGGCGGATGCCCTCTTGGTCAACTTGGTCAGCTCTATTTAATATAGATAAGCACTATTTCAAATTTGTCAAGTATATAAATCTATTTTCCCTTAAATGGTATATCTTACCCATATCATATTTTAGGTGATTTGTCAATACCTTGTTAACCATTTTTAACAATTATTTTAGTAAAAAAAGGGTTTTGAAATTTACTTTGCAAAAATTTTTAGGCAGGGTCTTGAAAACTGGGGGAAAAAGTGGTTTTTAAGTAAAATCTAGCCTCTGACATGGCGTATTTAAGGACTTCTGCACCTAAGGCATGTTAGAGTATGCCTTTTTTATTTCATAGGCGCTATCAAAGCGGCTTCTATGTTACTTTAACTATTAGATAAATTATACACCTGATAAGCAATATTGCAGGGAAAAGGGTTTTGAAAATTTGTTACGAATAATGCTGGGGCTTGTTCCCCCCTTTTATTTCAGATGCGATCCAACTATGCCAGCCCTTTATCCATAGGCATTCGCAAGCATGCTATGACGTGAAGCATTATTTTTACTGGTATCTGCAGAAAGTGCTTGACAAACTGTGTAAAAAATGCAATGATGGCGCTAGCTTGTAAAGATAAAGAAACACTTTAGGGTGATAATTTAACAAAGTTCTTTGGTAAATGTAAAA
>CAZQXW010000105.1:0-3857 GCA_964597365.1 uncultured Thermoplasmatales archaeon
AACGCTACACCAATTGCTGCAATTAGTGTCAATAGTTCAAATCCAGGTGTTCCTGCTTTTACTGTTACAGTTGTTGTAGTGGTTTTTCCATCATATTCTACTGACACAGTGTACTCTTTGTCTTTATCCACAGTTGGTGCAGTAAATGTTACCTGTCCATCTGCATCGGTTGTATCTGTTTCACCGTTAAAGGTTACAGTTGCTCCAACTGCTGGTCCTTTACCGATCAATATTACATCGACTGTTACCGTACTCTTCTCTGCGCTTGATGTTGCAGTTGCACTTAGTGTGTATACTTTGATTACTGTTATTGATTTATCTTTGGTTATGTACCCGTCTTTTTCTGCTGTAATTATGTATGTTGCTGATTCTACTCCAGGATCTGGGACTTCAAAGTCTACTTCGCCGTTTGAATCAGTGTTTCCAGTTAGTTCTCCAAATGTGACTGCTACTCCTTCCACTGGAGAGGTTCCTGATTTAACTGTTACAGTTAGTGTTTCTCCCTGGTATGCTGGTGATTTCGATACCGATATTGTAAATGTATTCAATGCATCTATTGTAACGTATGAGTCAGTTATTACTGCATTAGTCCAATTCAATTGACCATCGACATATCGTACGTTTCTAGCTATTGTAATATTTGCGTATCCGCTTGAGTCGGGACTTAGACTGAATACTACTTTACCATCGGAGTTAGTCTCTACAGGCTCTGGTTGTGTAATTGTGTTACCCCATAATGTTAGGTTTATGCCTTCTATTGCTTCACCATTGGTATCTTTTGCCCATATTGATACAATATTAGATTGACCAATATAGATTGTAGACGGACTGATTGTAAACGTTGGGAAATCTATGTCAAACTTACCCGTAGTTCTGTTACCAGTTGAAGGAAGACCGCTTTGGAATGTACCATTTATGTAAGTTTTAAGGTCACCTACTGTAGTGATATCAAATTCCCCTTCACCGTCTGTTAAATCAACTGTTGTGTCATATGATAAAGTTCCACTGGTATCTTCCTCATGAAGATACAATGTAGTTCCATCAGGTACAGGATTTCCATTTGGATCAACAACAGATACTGCTATTGTAAGATTTGTTAGGCCAATACCTGCAGTTGTTGAACCTGGAGTATATGTTACTGTTGCATGTTCAACATTAATTGTTTTTGTTCCAATGTGTTTTATTGCATCTGAAGCATTGTATCCCGTAATTACTAGTTGTCCTTCCCAGTATGGCTGTATATCTGCTTCCCATTCATCATCACCAATACTTGTGAAGGTGAAAGTTTGTAAGGGGTCGTCTTCATCATGGTCATCGTCAATTAATTTTCCTGTTACAGCAGGCGAATCATCCACAACTGCATCCCCATCAGAATCTGTAAAGCTAATGGTAACAGTTTGTTCGATTCCAACTGTAAGTGTTTGATTTCCTTCATCTGGTGTTGTAACATCGATGGTTAAGTCATCTACTGGGACCACTTCAATTATATCATACATATACTGGGTCCATACATCTATTCCTGCAACAACTACGATGTATCCGACTTTGTTTATATCATCTGCATCTGGTTTAAAACTGAATTCACCGGCTTCAGTGGAATGATTCAGTCTGTTTTTGTTTCCCCAATCCTCATCAAAGAATGTTACAGTAACCTCTGCATATTCTGTGACACCACTGAGCCGTATTGTCTCAGTCGTTCCAACAGTAATTTCAAGGTCATCACCAACTGAGGTTGATACAGTACCTGTTAGACCTGTAACAGTATAGTCTTTTGTTACAGTAGTTGTGTCGTTTGTTATAGTTATTGTAAGTGTACCTGCTGTCTTTGGTATTATAGATAGATTATACCATCTACCATTTCCAGTGTCATCATAATCTTTCTCAATAAGATTGGCATGACTACTTGCACTTTCATTTACTGTGAAATCAAGTCCACATCCTGAAACCGAAATTGTCGCATTTTTGTGAGATGCTTCAGTTGACCCATAGACAGATATGTTTGTATAACGATCCGCTGAGGTAAGGTTCTTCCAACCAGCAGCAAAAGTAGATGATACTTCTACAGCCTCAGGTGGATTATCAACTATCACAGTCATCGTTCCAGGCGATACTACTGAAAAGGTTGCACTGCCAGTTACATTTGCAATAAGTGAAGTGCTATGATCTCCATAAGTATTACTATATCCAGAGTCATTGTAGTCATAATCTGTTAGATTCTTTGGCCAGCTTGCCCAAATTGTCGCAGTACCTGTTTCATTGAACATCCAGTCAAATTCGTAGTATTGTAATGAGTCACTGTTTCCTTTTTTGATTGCCGTTACAGCCACAACGTCGTTACGACCATATTCAACACTGTTGCTATATCCCTTTAAGCCAGTTATATGCAGTTTCATAGATTTGAATTCATAGCTGTCCATCCAGCTCTCATTCTTAACTGACACGTTAATAGTCTGCGTAAACCCTTTGGTTATATCGTCAGCATTGTTTACAACAACAGTTGCATCGTCTTTTGTACCTACTTCAAACGAGTGGTAAGGTATAAACCCGGCTATATATGGTGGTTCGTTACTTTTATCTACTCTTGTACCCGGTGCGGAATAAGTACCAACATACCATGTACCTGCACCATATCCTTTACCAGACCCCGTCTCAAATGGTAAAGAGTATGTACCAGTCGTAACTGTTGATGGAGTTGTTACTTCATCATAACTATAGTTAGCATCTGAACCATTTATAGGATAATATACACGTACAGCATAATCCTTTTCACCTACTCCATTACCATCAAGTACTTTACCTGCAACGGTGAAATCGTCTCCCCATTCAACATCATCAGGCGGTGTTGGTAACGTTACATCTAGGAGCACAGGCAACGAAACATTTGAGGTTAACGAATTGTCATTACTGTTTGAGACATTTACCCAAAATGTTTTTTCTCTATCAGCAGTACTGATATGTGTCTCATCTACTGCAATTGCTATACCTTTCCAGTTAACATTTGAACCCTCAGAGATATAACCATAGTCTTGGTGAGTGGTAGTTCCATCTGCCCTATAGATCGTTGCGTTAAATTTATATTTAGTTGTATCCCCTTTCGCCTCTACAAGCTGAGTTCCAGTCCAATTAAAAACATGAATTTCAAGACCATTACCTGAAGAGTAAGTTGAATTATATACTAGACTGTCAATCCAATCACCATCATACTTGAATCTAATATAATACTGATTGCCGATTTGTATAGTAGCATTTAGACTAGTAGCACTAAATATCTGAGTACTATAATCATTACTCCACAAGGATATATTCCACTGGCCATTGACATCGTTAGCACCTGAACCATTCGTAGTTACAGGATTTGAACCAAGTTCTGACCAACCCGGTACTCGGAAGCTAATTTCTAAATCACCATAGCTATCGGAAGTTCTACTACCAACCGTAGTAAGATTATTCCAAGCGCTTCCGTTCCATACACGCACCCTATAGTTAGTGCTTTTGGTCAAACTGTTGTTTGTAATATACAAAGTTATTATTTCACCACAGCTAAGATTTTCTGCCTGACTGCCAAATCCATCATTTGACAGAATCCATTTTGCATTCCCTGCAGTAGTTTCTACCTTTCTGTCTGCTACTACAGTAGTAACCATTAAAGCGGAAAACACTAATGTAGCTACTACGAGTATAGACATTACTTTACTTCCTTTCATTTTATTCTTTCCTCCTAAATCTCCTTATTTTTGCATATTTTCTTCTAATCAATTAGGCCTCAGTTGCACGGGTATCAATTTACACCGTAAATTGACACGAAAGTCCATAACTATATCTAATAAACCATTGAACTTTCAGCATCCGTGTCCTCA
>CAZQXW010000106.1:0-3791 GCA_964597365.1 uncultured Thermoplasmatales archaeon
TGTCATTACGGACCCGATTTCAAAATATGGCAAAGCGTACCTTTGCTTGTTATTCCGAACTCCTCCATCGTCTTTTTATAAGACCGCTCTTTTTTGTGGTAGTCACGGATTGCAGTTTTTTCTTTGCCGTTAAAGCGTCTGTTTTTTGCCTTCGGCGGCTCTTTGCCGAGCACTTCTGCCTGTATTCTTTTGACGATTTTCCGTCTCCAAAATGGTCCTGTTTTAAAATGCAGTCCAAGCTCTTCTTCGCACTCTGTGAGGTGCCAGTCAAAAACCGTGCACAGCATAATCAGCTTGTACTGCCAGGACGGCAGGCTGTTTCTCATCAAATCGTCTACCCGCTTTGCATCGCACAGCGCCTCGTAATTTGGGCGCCTGCTGTATGCGATATGGTTTTCCACTGATCGTTCATCAATTTCGTTTTCAAGGTCTGCCACTTCATACCGGCGTTTTTCGGTCAGTGCCAATGGGCCACTGCCCCAAACTCTGCCCTGGCTCATCAAACAATTTTTTGTCGTCTTAAAAAGATAATTTTTAACTGATCCACCGATTGCAGAGTTATATTTTTGGGCAAACTTGGCGCACGCCATATTAGCTATGCTCCTCAAATCGTCATAATCGCACCCTGGGGCAAGGTAGCTGTATTTTACCGCTGCATACTGCGCTATTTTTAGGTGTGCAGCCGTTACGTTCATTGTGACCCTCCGCCGCCGGAAACACCCCCGCCTACCATTCGGATAAGCCCCTGCATTTTAACCAAGGGGCTGTTGCTGTAGTCGCTTTCAAGCCCACTCTCATCCCCGGTCCAGGTCATTGCCACAATATAAAAGGTGTCCGGGTCAAGGTCGGCAAAGTTTTCCGTTGAAAATTCTATTTCCGTCAGCTTGCCGTCTTTTTCGTAGCTGTAATCCGGATCATCGGTGTCGGTGTAGTGATCGGTTGTCCAAAAATAGAACGTGTAGGTTCCACCGTCCGTATCTCCGCTGGCCGTCAGCACATTCGATGCCGTGTGCGTGTAGGTGTAGTCTATATGGTATTCCGTGGCATCTGCCATGTCGCCAGTTGACAGGACAGTGATCGTGCCGTTGTCGTATTCTATGGTGTAATCGGTATCTTCTAAAAACGTGTAATCGTAATCTATATGGTATTCAGTAGCATCTGCCATATCTCCTGTGGACAGGACTGTGATCGTCCCATCATCATAATCAATCGTATAGTCATCGTCTTCCGTGTAGGTTGTTTCCCCATCCGGCGTATTTACCGTAACGGAGTTGGCCGTCAGATTATCGTTGTCCAACGATACCGGTGTATCGTGGTCAGAAGCAAATGATTCGTCCGCAACCGCTCCGTTTGATGTGTCCGTGACTGTTACCGAATCCGCCGTAAGATCATCGTCATCCAAAGACACCGGGGTGTCGTGGTCTGAAGTAAAGGATTCGTCCGTTGTGCTCCTGCTGCCGGAGAGGTTGACATTTTCTGCCTCCCACGTCCCTGTAACATCTGTTAGCCAAACATCTCCTGCGGCATCGGTATCGTCCCAAGCGCCAGTTGACAGCGAAGGATACCACCTAACCGTTCCCGTTGCTCCGCTGGTTGCTCCCGCAAGGGTGTCTCCTGGTTCCGGTTCCTCTGAGCCGCTCGTAAATGATAGTTTCTCGCAGTAGTCTAAGGATTGGGTCCATGACAAGGTGTAGGCGAAACCGCTTGCCGGGAATATAAACAAAAGCAAAGCGACCAAATTATACAATAACCGCATTTTTGCCCTCTATCCTTGCCCCGGAAACACCTTCAATATTGTGGACAGTACCACTCTCCGCCTCGTACTCATGTACGATATAAACGGACCCACCGACAAAATAGACAGTGGGAGTTTCTCCAGAAGACTGAAGAAGCTCTACAGAGCCGCCTACATAAAATGGATCGTTTTGAGAAGCCATTAGGTAATCACCATCAACGGGTCGATAAACACTTTCCCGCCCGAATTGTAAAGCCGAAGCTCAATGTCAAAAGTAATCCAGCCTGTTCTTGAGGGGTTGATTGTTACTTCAACATACTGATCCCAATCGTCTATGTCATCTCGTACCGTTATCGTTTCATCACTTTCGATGGTGGTCCATTCCGTATCACTTCCAGACGCGTGATATGTTCCGGTCAGCTTGAAGTCCGCTGCTGTAGAGATCGCAAACGTAGACTGCACATAAAATTTATAGGTTTTTGATACGCCTGAAGTTGCATAGACGCGGACGCTTCCCGGTTCCCATGCGATTACTTTGTTGTCGGCATATCCATCGGAGAGGTTGCTTTTTAGATTGCTTAGTTCTATGAGGGTATCATTGCCACCCGACCGTTGGTTCGGGGCGCTTTCCTCTCCTGCTGTTACCTTCGTTGCATCTCCGAATGATTGAATGATTTTTTGTGCGCCGAAAACTCCTGCGTGATTTTCAGAAAACATCATTGATACTTCGCCGTCTTCATTATCAGAACCGTTTGTCGGTACTGCCGGAACAATCCCCCCGCTGGCATAAACGATATACGTCGCATCAAAATCCGTGGAGTTGCCAGACAGGTTAGATACTAAATTATGGGAGCCGGAGGTGATGCCGGTGCTACATCCGGAAATGGTGGTTGTGGTATGGCTGGTGCCGGAGTTGATGCCGGTGCTACATCCGGAAATGGTGGTTGTGGTATGGTTGGTGCCGGAGGAGATGCCGGTGCAATCAAAGTTTGTCCCTGATCCCGCTGTCGCTCTTATCTCCCCAAATCTGCAACCAGACCCTCTATTAACGATGATCTGAGAAGTAGAATCGGCACTATGTAAAATACTACAATTCATAGTGCTGAGATAAATTCGAGCCCCAGGGTTCTGTGCCGTGTCAGGAGCAGCCGAAAGCTCAATTTCGTTTGCTACGTCTACCTCTACGATTGATAGCCGTTGCTGGTCATAGTTGTCAGCTTGTATATTGACCAACACTACCGCATCACCGTCTTCCCAATTATCCGAGGAGACATCTTCGATGATCGGGACAGGGTTGGTTGTATCTGCTCCTTTATAAATACAGCAAGTACCGGAACCGACCGCAGTAATATCAACAATCGAAGCATCCGAGTCAGCGTAGGCTACCGAAAAGGTGTTCGTGTCTACGTTGCGTACATAATAATAAGTATCTGGACTAAGCGGCGAAGGTAGAGATCCTGATTGTGCATGAAAACCGATTTTGTCGCTTTCGCTTAGTTCATGTGCATTTATTGTAATCTTATCATCTGCAATAGATACGGCAGTTTCCCCGTTGAACTCCTGCTTTGAGCCGGTCAGATACGGAGTGACATAAAACTTGGTTGGTTCGTCGGGGAGCATGTTGATGTCAAGCCAGTCATCATATGGCGAAGAAGCCTGTCCAGCAAGGATTCTACCTGTGCCGCTCATCCGGATAATAGCTTTATAGGTGTAGGACAGGGGATCGGTATCTGCTAAGGTGCCGTCTGCCGTAGCTACCAGTTGACCAAATGCCGCTCCATCGCTGGTACCCTCAATATCTCCGCTGCAAGCAATGTTTCCTGCACCATTGACGGCATCATCTTTCCAGTAGAGCCTCCCCGGAGTAGTCGCATGGCTTGTGATAACAATGCCGGTTAGGATAATAGACGAACCTTCATGGTCTACACCACTATCCACCTGTACGGCATGTCCCGCTGAAATTACTACATCATCGCCGTTTCCGGGAACGTCAGCAGGATCGGCGTCCCAAGTGTCCGTGCTGCTCCATAAGCCGCTTTGTACTGATGTGAATGTT
>CAZQXW010000107.1:0-3757 GCA_964597365.1 uncultured Thermoplasmatales archaeon
GCTTCAAAATCCTTGTATTTCAACTGCTTTTTCAATTCTGCCCAACGCCGTTCAGCAATCTCACGCTTCGCACTTTTCTTGAATCCAGCGCGAAAGGTTTTGGAGAATACCGCCAAAAGTAAAAGACCGCCAACGATCACCGTGATTGGCAGCCACATCGGTGACAGCACCCACCACCATGACCAGGCCACATGATTGGTCAGTTTCAGGCCAATAAATAACAGCGTCAGGCCAGTCAAAAAAAATTTCATCATTCCAGTTCCTATCATTGCAGTTCCTTCAATTTGATTTCAGCTTGCATCTGACGCAGTTCAGGCAGCTTGCCCTGCCTCCGCCAGTAATAGATCGCCTGGCGTGTCACGCCCAGCGTGGCAGCCATCTTCGATGGCCCACCAAATTTTTTGATCAGTTCTTCTATGTGCATGTGTAAAACTCCTTTACACCGAAATGCTGAACGGTCATCATTCAGATGTCAAATCTTTTTACATGGAGAAAGACATGGTTGGCAAATTATCTGATGATCGATTGATGTCCGGTTCGCGGATTCCTACGCTGTATTGCTGGAAATATGCGGACGGCCATCCCTATTCAACACCGAACGACGAACTGAGGAAAAGCATTGATGCTAAGAATGGAACCTATGAACGCTTCGACCTGGGCGAACCCGGTATCGTGGGCAACCTATTGGAACCGCCGCTGGTGGAGTCTGTCTGTGAACTGCTGGGACTCCCTGAACCGGAACTGTCCCCGCCCGTTCGCACCTACGATGACGGCAGTTTCCAGGCTAGTCTCGACGGCCTCACGCACTGCGCTTTACCTGTCACAGTCTTCGCTGATGACATTATTGAAATTCATGGCGGCGAATCGTCTATCGAATTACAAGGATGGATTCCGATTGAGTGCAAGGTGACTTCGGATTTCCGCCGCGATGAAATCCCGCTGTATCGCGGACCGATCCAGCTGCAAGCGCAGATGATGGTCACCGATGCCAAGTTCGGGATGATCGTCACCCTGTATCGCGGGATTGAACGCCACATCAAAATTTATCGCGCTGATCCAGAAATTCAGAATCGCATCTTGGAAATCTGTCGCGACTTCCGTGATAGGGTCGCATCCGAATCCATGTATGCGCCGGTGAATGTTGATGACGCTTCCAAAACATACTCAGACGCAGCTGGTGATATTGAACTGCCTGGATACGATGATCGCGTGGAACGATTGGTGCGACTCCGCCAGGATGCGAAAGACATCGAAAATGAGATTGACGCACTGCAAACCGAAATCATGTGCCAAATGCAAGATGCAGAAACGGCGCGCTGCGGAAAGTACATCGTGAAATGGCCGATCCGTCACTATAAAGCGCAACCAGAAAAAGTTGCACCCGCCAAAGAGGCGCGGTCAGTGCGATTGAAAACTTTGCAAATCAAGACCATCTGACTGATAATTCAGGGGAGTTCATTGGAGAACCCCTCATCTTAGCCACCTTCGGGTGGCTTTTTTTTCGGCAGAAAATCGTGGTCAGAATCAAACGTGTTTCCCTTTTGCGAATTTTTGCGGCGTGATAGCAGCTGCATGTTCCAGGGCAAATGTAACCCACACACCAGGTCATGCTTGATCGGGATGATATGATCCACAACCACATCCTGACCGGCTTCGTTGCGTCTTTTCATTTCGTCGTAGATCAGATCGATTCGGTGCTGGATGTCAGGATGGGTTTTGTAGATGTCGGCCTTTCGGCACGCTTTGCGATATTGCTCGTTGGCGGATCGCATTCGTCGTTTGAAGTTTGGGTGTGCGCGCCGCTGTTGTTTGATGCGTTCTTTGTTTCGCTTGTACCAGATGCGCGCATATTCGCGTTTTCGGTCGCGCCTGGATTCTTCGTGCTTTCTGCGTTGCTCTCGCAGATGATCGCGGGCATCGGGGGTGAGTAATGTGGTGCGTGCCTTTTCACATGCGACACATGCCTTGTTCGACGCGAACCGTGGCGATAGGTGGCCATGCTTACACGGTTTCCCGGTGAAGTAATAGGTGGCGGAATAGCGCGCTGCTTCCCGCCATGACCGGAACATCAGATGTCCAGTTCATCCGACCGCATGGCGTTGGATAACGTGATCGCACGCTGTCCGACTTGCTTCGCCCACTTGCTGTCCAGCATTTCTTCAGCTGCGGATTCATAGTCGCCTTTGTGGATCGCCTCCAGCGTCTTTTTGAACTTCATCAGACCGAACGTACCCATGTTGAACGCCATGTCCACCAGAACCCGTCTGCGGACCTCTGACAGATCACGCCACCATGGAATCTGATCATCCAGTTCCGCCATGACAGTAATGACATCGTTTTCCAGCATGAAATAGGCTTCCGCCTTGCTGATGCCGTTTGATTCTAGGTTGCGTCCGACTCCGATCGTTAGCTTCCCGGCGGTGCAATAGTATGGATTCAGTCGCAGCCCTTCATGCAGTTCCAGCTGCTTTGCCATCTGTTTCATGTTGATCGCCATTCACTTTTTCCTTTTTTCCATGAACCCTTCGACCGCACCACCGCCAAAATAAAACGCCACGATGGTCAACATGATTTCGCCAATGTAGAAATCGCCCAGGACCGCTTTCACTGCGTCGATGTCGCCTTGTCCCGCCAGGGTCATGCCCATAATGAGTACAAAAGTTGACAGGAATGTTGCAGCGAACATCAACGCCAGATACCGCTGGGCGATCTTGAATGGTGCGTAGGCCGCCATCAGATCGATTTTTGCCTTGGCCTTGGCCGCGATTTCTTCTTCGGTTGATGTGTGCATGTTATCGATCAGGTCCATGCCTTTCTTGATCACTTCGCCAGAACCTAGAATTTTGCTAATGACTCCGAACATCACGCGCCTCCAATGTTGTGATCTGTCTGAATGCAGACCGCTTCATAATTGATTTTCGGTTGTGGTGCAGATCGCATTACAGCCTCACGCGCTTCAAAGCACCCTTCCATACTCGTAAACGGGCCTTGTGGGGCCACCATGTACGCATTAGATTCCAAAACAATCAAAAACAACATCCACATACTTCACCCCTTGGCCGTCGAAATGGCCCACAAAAACACGATAATAATTCCAACCGTTGCGGCGATACCGCCAACAATGATCGCAATATCCTGATACATCTTTTTTTTGCGCTGCGCTTCACGCACCTGGGCGATGCGTGCTTGCTTTTTGGCTTCGCGCCGATCCTGAACGAACTTTTCATACGCGCCCCAATGTCCTGTCCAGTGCAGAATTTCTTTGACCTCTGCCCATTTCTGGTCCAGTTCAACTTTTGCGGCGTACAGTTCCAGGTCGGATTTTTCGGGGTCGTTGGTGGCGGCTTTTTCGACCGCTTGCTTGGCGGTCATCATTTTCCCGACGTTGGCAAAAAGATCGGTTATTTCCCCAGCGTTTTGCGCTGCGGTTTTAACGATTGCGTAACTGGCGTTGAATGCCGCTATCGCGGTTAGCGGGTCCATCACTCATTTTCTTTGTGAATGATGCGCTGAACGGTCTCGCTTTCGTAAATGCGTAAACCCGTCCAAACGATGGTAAATAGTGCAGCCAGGGGTGGCAGGATTTCATTGAGTGTGCCGATCACAGTGAACACTGATACGGCATCGATGGCGTGTTTTGTCGTTTCAGCGGTCTGTGACATGGTGACCTACTCCCTAGTGGTTTCGGTCAACATTGTATCATTTACCTCTGCGCAATCCATCCGTCAGCAAGGTCTTTTGCCAGCTGACGAAAATC
>CAZQXW010000108.1:0-3690 GCA_964597365.1 uncultured Thermoplasmatales archaeon
CGTTGTTGAGGGTCAAGTATCCCAGTTCGTCGATGACGAGCAGGTCGTAGCGGCACAGCTTGTTGATCAAGCGAGCGGATGAGCGGTCTGCCAGCGAAGAGTACAGTTCGTCGAGCAGGTCCTGGGCATTGTAGAAGCGGCCGCGATAGCCGGCCAGAAGCGCCTTTCGCAGCAGACCGATCGCCAGTCCGGTTTTTCCGGTCCCCGGCTCGCCGATGAAAACGACATTTTCCGCTTTACCGATGAAGTGCAGTTGCGCCAGTTCCATGATCTGCTTTTTGTTGACGGCGGGCTGCTGTTTGAAGGGGAAGCTTTCCAGTGTCCAGTCGAAGGGGATTTTGGCCTGCGCGAGCCGGTAGAGCATGCTGCGCTGCTGGCGGTGCGCGTATTCGGCCGCCAGCAGGCGCAGGAGGCTTTCGTTCAGCGGGCAGGCGGACTTTCGCGCCCGTTCGAGTTCTTCGGCCAGGGCGTTTTTAAAGCCGGCCAGGCGCAAGCGATCGAGCAGTTCTTCAACTTTCGTGGTTGTCATGTGGCTCCAGATCGAAGAAGTCGCCGGCGACGCAGCGCAGAACGATCTTCTCGAGGCGATTGAGGTCGTAGACCCGGTAATGAAGGGCGCGGGCGACCGCACGGTGGAAGGCATCGTCGGGGTAGTCGCGCTTGATGGACAGCAGTCGCTGAAGCTGACGGGTGGCCGAGCCGCGATGGCGAGCGGCCAGATTGGCGACGTAGGTATCCAGGCTCTGGCTGTGTCCGGTAAGCTGACGTCTGAGCGGATCGAGGCGATTTTTGGATTTGCGGTGCACCGGCGGATGGTGACCGTTGGCGGTGACCTTGGCGTCGCGCTGGTCGAGCCGTCGCCGGTGGGTGGCCACCAGGCGGTGGCGGTGGAAGATGCGCAGGTCGTAGAGGCCCTTGTGCACCTCGACGAGCTTGCCGCACAGCCGTTCCGGGACGCTGTAGCGGTTGGTGTCGACGCTGACGTAACCGTACAGGTCCACGCTGCGGCTCAGGGTTTGGTAGACCGGCGGTTTGACGGCGGGCAGCGGTTTGAGGAAGGGCCGTTCGCTCTGGTAGGCTTGCCGGGCGCTCATACCCAGGGAACGTTTGAACTTGTTGTTGGCCGTTCGGTCGCACCAGCTTCTGGCGGCGGCGTTCAAGGCGGCAAAGTCGGCAAAATCCTCTCCGGGCAAGAAGTTGTTTTCGACAAAATGAAAGTTGCGCTCGACGATGGCGCTGCGGTCGGCGTGGCCGCGTTCATGGGCGACAAAACGCATGCCATAGATGGCGCCGAAGGCTTCCATCTCCGGGGCGATAATGGCATCCGGGCCGGTTCCGGCCACCACCAGAACGCTGGTGTTGTCGACGATGCAGGTGGCCGGAACACCGCCCATATAGTCGAGCGCCGCGCTCAAGAAGATCTTGGCTTCGAAGCGCGTAAAACGCGGATAGTACTGGATGAACAACAGGCGGCAGTTGGCCAGTGCCAGCGAGGCGCACTGGGCTTTGACGCGTTTTGTGCCGATGCGCACGTAGTGCGGCGAGGTGTCGTGCTGGGCTTCGTCCCCCGGCGGGTATGCGAAGGTGCCGCTGCGACGCACCGAGGCGTCTTGGCGCAGTTCGAGCGAGCGAATCAGGTGAGTGAGACTGGCGTAGGGCACGCGGTGTCCGTACTGTTGATCCAGCTCGTCTTGGATAAGCACGGCGTTGCCGCTAAAACGGGTGAACAGTTCACGCACCAACGGGACCAGGGGCTCGTAGCGACTGGGGCGTTGGACCCGATCGGGAGCCTGGCCGTCGAGGATGCGCCGGACGGTCTTTCGCGACATCTTGAGCAGGCGGGCGATCTGGCGGATGCTCTGGCCGGCCTTTCTCAGGTTGACGACGGTTTGTCGGTCGGCTTGATTTCGCATGGACAAGGCTCCGGATGGTTCGGGTCAACAGATCGAAGGCGCCGTGGGCCTCGTCGAAGGCCGTCAACAGGCGGCGTTGTTCCAGGCGCGGTTGCTCGGGGTAGAAAAGTTCGCCGGCCGAGCGCTCCAGACGCAAGAGGATATGCTTGACGGTGCGCACCTGGCGCAGCCAGCGATCTTCGGGCGCTTCGGGCGGCCTGTCCGGACTGTTACAGGCGGCCAGCGATTCGAGGAACAATGCCGGCGCGTCGACCATCTTCTTTCGTACGGCGAGCGTCGCGCGCTGATAGTGTTGCCAGAAGGTCATCAACTGGCGGCTGGTCAACGTCTGGCCGCCGAGGGCGTCGATCAAGGCCCGGGCGTGGTCCGCATTGGCGCGCGCCAACGGCACCAGTACCCGGCTGGCGCTCCAACTCGACAGCCGTCCGGCACGCACGGCCTCGATCGCTTCGGCCGGCAGGGCTTGCACGAGCGCCAGACGGCGCGTCACCCAGCTCGGATGGCGGCCCATGGCCAGCGCAATGCGGTTCTGGCTGAGCTGATGGGTGGCCTTGAGTTCGCGGATCAATGCGGCCTGTTCAAAGTCGTCGAACTGTCGGGCGCCGTCGCTGGCCAACAACCGGCACAAGGCTTCGCAAGGCTTGCCGGGCCAGATCTGTGCATCGAGCGTGTCGATCGCAGCCCGCCGGGCGGCCTCGACGCGCTGGTAGCCGTCGATGAGCACAAAGCGCGCCGGACCGCCGGCGACCACCACGATCGGCAAAATCTGGCCATGACGCATCAGCGAGTCGGCCATCTTCACAATCTGCCGCGGACGTTGGATGCGCGTGTGGGCATACAGCAGATCCAGGTGGGCGATCTCGACCGCTTTTATGGCGATGGTCGCGGGCATACGCCGGGCGTAGCAGATCCGCGGGCCAAAGTCTTACGGGTGATCTCTTTGCAAGATTGAGAATCGGTCCTAAAGATGTCATATCCGACCGGTATCAATTGAAAAATACGTTTTGACGCGTACCTCTTTGCAAGATCGGTCGATTTTGCCGGAATTAGCTCGTAATACACTGTTATCCCGTTTGATTTTTCTATACACGCGTCACTCTTTGCAAGAACTGCCCCGGTACGCGTCACCGCGTTCAAGTCGCCCTTGAGCCGGTCGCGATCCTGCTGCAAACGCCGATTGCGCTCGACATAATCCGGGTGATCGGCGCGGTATCGCCGCCAGTAGCCCGGATGTCGATCCGCCCAGCGCTTTTGACTGTCGCGCTGGTTGTCGCGGTAGGTCGGATCGCTTCGCCGCTTGGCTCGCCGCCACCGCTGTCGGCGTTTGTTCTGGCAGGCTCTTCGATCGCAGTACGCTTGATCCGGATTTTGCGGCCGCCGCCAAAACCGACGACCACAGCTCTTACAGCGACAGTCCAAGGCAACCTCCCCGGTAACAGGCGATTGGGAAGTTCCTTTGTATCGCTTAAACGATCAGACAGGACAACGACAGGCACTTAAGGAGGATTACATGGTGAGCCGATCTAATACAAAACAGGTGGGGGATTTCTGATTGGCATAGGTGGGGTCGTTCTGCTTAGCGCCCAAGCCGCACCATCCCCCAATGCCTTGAGGGGGTTTGCGGGACGTCTTTAACGAGTTCTTGTCGGGCCGAGGGGACGTAGTTGCTTTGTTGCGCTATTGCATTACCCGTCCTACCACCCTGCCGGTCCGCAACGACGGCCACCACCGAACCATCCCCTCCGATCCTGTCACCGGCCACGTCCATGTCCGGCCA
>CAZQXW010000109.1:0-3685 GCA_964597365.1 uncultured Thermoplasmatales archaeon
GTTTGCAATGCTCTCATCCTTTACACTTCGTAATGGACTAGTTGAGATAGATAGCTGCTGAGTCCAAGAATAATTGACCCCGCGAATCCCGCAATAATTGACCCCGCCGATCGGATACCCCGTTAGCCCGCCAAAGGAAAGAATCGGAAGATACCCCGCCTGAATTGAAAAAGTATCCCTCCTGTAATATGGGGTGGTTTGCTAAACTAACCTCAAAACAGAAGGGATACCTGAATGCCGCCGACAGCGACAGTCGAAGATATTAAAGCACATCAGCGACGAATCGAAAAGAACAAAATTACACCGGACGGCCTGCCGCCATGTCCAAGATGCCTTTTGGAATCGGCATATTTCAAGATCCACGCTTATCGAGAGCGACGATTTTTAATCATTATCGATATGCTCGTCCAGGCCGTCTACTGTAGCCTTGTCCGGTTCCGATGCCCGGGCTGCGGCAAGACGTTCACCGATTATCCCGAGTTTGCCATTCCGCACAAACACTATACGCAGAAGAGCATCACGGGATTTTCTGCCAGGTACCTTGACGCCGACGACATGACATACCAGCAGACTGTAATGGTCGGCGGCAGCGTGCCCGGATACCCACAATCCGATGCAACCCTATCCCCATCGACGGTACACCGGTGGATCACCACTGCCGGGCAGCTGCCCCGGACCTGTCGAACGGCGCTGGCCCTTTTGCTTGAAGAAAATCCGACATTAAGCCTCTGCCGGGATCTTGCCAGGCTGAATGTCCCCCGACGAAAATACAGAAAAAAGCGCCGGAAAAAGCAGCTTTCCGGCTGCCGAAAGCTGGTGGTCATCGAAGCTTTTTTTCAAGACATCTTCAGCACGTCCATTTTCACCAAGTTGGCAACACGCTGTGCCTTTGGTTGAGATAGGTTGGCCTCCATAAGATCAGCGGAGGTCAATCTTTGGACAAAGAGCAGGAAAAATGGGCTATTTTTTGGTGCGAGCTGCTTACGCCGATCATTTACGACGAGATCGAACCGGAGTTGACCAACCAGTATATCCGGAAATTGGCCAAAACCAAAACCCGCTTCCCCGACGGCAGCGTTGGTCAACCATCGCTTTCCACCCTGCGCCGCAAACTCAACCGGTATCGTGAAGGCGGTTTTGATGCTTTAGCCAGAAAAGGCCGGTCGGATCATGGCAAATCCCGCAGTTTTGCCGATGAAATCATCGAAAAAGCAATTGAGCTCAAAAAGGATCAGCCCTATCGCAGTCCGGAAAAGATCAACCGGCTTTTGGAAGACATTTGCGGCACCACCATTCCTCGCTCCACCCTCTACCGGCATCTGAAACAGGCAAACGCCACCCGTATCAAGCTCGGGGTGCTTGGCAAAAAGGTCCGAAAACGCTGGACCCGCGATCACACCCACGACCTGTGGGTCGGTGATTTTGAAGACGGGCCGTATGTGCTGGAAAAAGGATCGGTGGTGCCCACCTATCTGTCGGTTTTTATCGATTGCCATAGTCGCTTTTGCATCGAAGCCAGGTACTACTTCAGGGAAAACCTGGATGTGCTGATCGATTCCTTGATCCGGGCGCTTTCCGTCCACGGCGCCCCGCAGACCCTCTATGTGGACCAAGCCAAAATCTACCTCTCCAACGGTCTGAGATCGGCCTGCTATCGGACGGGCATAAAGCTGCTGCACCGCCCCCGCAAAGATCCGCCCCCGGGCGGTCTGGTCGAACGGCTCATCCAGACGATTCAAAACCAGTTGGAGACCGAGATCCGTGCCGGAGATCTGCTCACCCTCGAACAACTCAACCGGTACCTGACCGCCTGGCTGGCTGTCGATTACCACAAAACCGTGCACAGCGAGACCCAGCAAATCCCTGAAGAGCGCTATCAAAAGGGGCTGACGGTCATCCGGCAGGTCGACATGAATAAAGTCATCGAATCGTTCATGCAGAGTATCAATCGAACCGTCAACCGCACCTTTGCCGATGTCCGTCTGAACAACCGCTTTTACCGGGTGGATGCCAAACTGCGCGGCGACCGGGTGCAGGTCAAATACGATCCGTTTTCATCCGCTGATACCGTACAGATCTATTCGCTGAAAGGCCAATATCTTGGCACCGGAACCCTTTATGATCGAACGGATTCCGTGCCGGCCGCTCCTGAACAAACATCGGAAAAACCCAAACACAGCTATACCGAACTGTTACTCCGAAAACACAAACAAATGCTGGCGCAACAGACCGGAGGGATCGATTACCGGAAAATTGTCAATACCAGACCCTGGCCGTTTCACGAATTTGCCAAATCCGTGGCCCAATTGATGGGTAAAAAGGCATCCCTGGCCGCTCTTACCGCAGGAGAACTCGAATCACTTAAAAAAGTCTACAACCAAAGTACGGCCATCCATCCGGCCATGCTCAAACAGGCCTTTGAAAAGGCCCTTAATAAAACGGTTCCATACATCATCTTGGAGCTGAAACATTTGATCCAAAAGGAGGTCGACGATGTTTCTTGATCATTTTTCGCTGCTCTTACACCCGTTTGCCGAAAACCCGCCTGTTGATTGGCTGCTGCGTGATGAAAACACCGACCGCGTATTGGCAGGCCTTAAATTCTTCCAGCAGCAGGGCGCCATGGCGCTGATCATCGGACAAACCGGACTGGGCAAATCATCTTTGTTAAGGCTGTTTCTGCACGACCTGCCCCACAATCGATACCACACCCTTTATTTGCACCTGAGCGCTTTGAACGCCAATGCCTTCTTACGGCTGATGGTCACCAAACTGGGCGAAAAACCGCAAATGGGAAAAGATCGCATGCTGCTGCAAATCCTGGAACGTATCCAGCAAAACGATAAATGCACCCTGTTTGTCATCGACGAGGCCCATTTGCTGGAACCCAAAACCCTAGTCGATTTGAGGGTGCTGATCTCTTCAATCGATGAAACCTTGTCCCTGAAAATCATTCTTTGCGGACAGGAAAAGTTAAGCCAAACCCTCAAACGCTCCTCTCATGCCGATTTGCTGCATCGCATCAGCCTGCAATTTTCTCTCCACCCGATGACCAAAGATAAAACGGCAGCTTATATCGATTACCGTATCGTAAAAGCCGGCGGTCATAAAAAAATCTTCGAGCCAGAAGCCAAAAACCTCATCCACGACTATACCGGCGGGGTGCCCCGGCAGGTCAATAATGTCTGTACCGCATGCCTGCTCAGCGCCGTGTCCCGCAACGTAAAAATCATCACTGAAGCACTGGTAAATGAAACTATGTCCGAATTTTATCTGCCATAGGAGGCCCCATGCCACAAATTTATTCTGCCGAGTTTCTCCGATATCTTCGCAATGACATCTCCATCAATCGTGTCATTACCGATGAGCTGAACCTGGAGGTGAAATACTTTGGTAAGCGACTCAGGTTCCGATGTCCGATTTGCTGCAACTTCCACACCGCCACCAATCCTGCAACCAATTTGGCCAGATGCTTTGATTGTGGCAAAAACTTAAACCCAATCGATTTGGTGATAACGGTGGGTAACTGTAGCTTTGTAGAGGCGGTGGATATCCTCAAAAACATGATCCCAAAATAATACGGCCCCGGCTGCCAGATGACAACATCAATCCTGGCAGCCTTTTTGTTTAATGGCTGGATCAGTTATTCTGGGACTCATAGAGTCAGATATTGTGGGACGTAGCA
>CAZQXW010000110.1:0-3611 GCA_964597365.1 uncultured Thermoplasmatales archaeon
AGACCCGGGCATCTCCAGAAACCCGGGCCTTTTCATAAACCTTGGCCTTTCCAGAGACCTGGGCATTGCCAGAGACCCGGGCATTGTCAGAGACCCGGGCATCTCCAGAAACCCGGGCCTTTTCATAAACCTTGGCCTTTCCAGAGACCAGGGCATTATCAACCCGGGCCTTTTCATAGACCCGGGCATTACCAAAGATCTGGGCATTGCCATAGACCAGGGCATTGTCATAGATCTGGGCATTGTTACGGACCTGGGCCTTGTCAGAGACCGCGGCATTGCCATAGACCCGGGCATTGCCAGAGACCTGGGCATTGCCAGAGACCCGGGCACTGTCATAGACTTGGGCCTTTCCAGAGATCTGGGCATAGTCATAGATCTGGGCATAGTCATAGACCCGGGCATTGTCATAGACCTGGGCATAGCCATAGACCTGGGCCTTTTTTTCTATAAAAGCTGATTCAGCTACCTGAGCTGTATCAGCTACCCATCCTCCCCCATTAGGGTGTCTATGGGCAGGTACAGAGCCTTTTCCATCTTTGAAGTCATGAACAGGCATAAAAATCCCCAGTTTAATAAAAAGCACGGCCTCGTTATCCACGGTACGAGTACTGATATTGCTTGTGACCGGAAAAAACCGGATTTGAAGCTCCCTCACAGTATTGGGCCCGGTTCGTGTATTATACCGCGCTTATGTTAACGGTAACGTCGACGCTTTTTAGGACGTTGAGCTTTATGACGAGCCCGTTGGATCGAAGACCAATCCCATTGAGATCCAAGTATATTTTTTATAGGCTCATATAAAGATAATCCCGGCATAAAAGGAAAAGGAATAAAATCCTTCATACGTCAAAAACTCCTTTACTGTCTGGATGTGCCGCCAATACCTCATCACACAACTTCCGGGTACGGGCATTGATCTCTTTGAGCTTGCGTATTGCAGCGGTCGTAGATTTTGGCTCTATCGCAATTATACGGCCGTCAATAGTAAAATACTCCTCATCAGCATCCTCTATATGCAATGAACAGTTTTTATTACGACATGAATAACCCGCTTCAATAGATACAAAATCCATAACACTCTGGCATATTTCACACGGTAAGGTTTGAGGATATTGTTCCACAACTTCCTCCTCTTGATATGGGTTCGAAAAAGGTTTAATTTCAAACTGAGACTCATTAATAGTCCCAAGATTTTCCTGAGCATGAGTCTTACTGATTAAATACAAAGCCCATAATATTGCAGCCATAATACCAACAATACCCACTAAAGGCTCAATATTAAGCCCATTAGAATCAATAAGAGGCGTCAGAGACATATCAACAATCTGCATATAAGCCCTCCTGAGAATATGGCCGTCCCTGGCCACTTTATATTATTCAAACAGCTCACAAGCCTGTTTGTAACTCAATTTCGATGTCCACGTATACTTCAAAGTCATCAAAGCACCGTTCAAAGTCTTCTCATCAGACGCATATTGATGAAGCTTCGATGATTTCTGTTTCCAGCCATCAATAGCACGCTTAAAGACGTCGTAGCGCCTCCGGCGACCCTCAGGTACCATGCCCCCGACAAAGGTCTGATACGTGAATTCTCGCAGTTCCTGAGCCCTTTTATTACGCTTCTTAAGCTCAACCACAAGCACATGTCCGCTCTGCTCAAAAGCCGCACGTAACGCATCATTCTTTGCTTTTCTCATAACCGCCTCCAATGAAAGGGGTTGTAACTTTTTAAAAGCTCCTGGTATTTCCAGAAACAGTTTTAACGACGACGAAAAGTCAGATTCGCAGGTGCCCACCCCCCACTACGCTGCACCTTTAACCCGCATGCATCGTTGAGAGAAGCATAATTGCGCCTCTGACGTTGAATCGCAGTTTCTTCCTCATGCTTGGCCCAGATAATAAGACCAGCCATAAGGCCCACCGTTAAGAAAACCGCGATAGCCACAATAATAATATCCATAAGTCCCTCCAGTTATTGAGATTATGGTTTTATGCGGAGAGATTAATCCGCTGAAATTCTTTTTCAATATGAGCCTTTTTATCTCTGTGCCACTGAGAGACATTATTAATCTCCCGATTTGGCCGAGCATAACCAGACCCGGTGATTTTTTGATGTGGTGCATGATAATTCTGAGTGATATGAGCCTGGCGTAACTCCAGACTGATTTGTCGGTCTTTACGTTTTAACTCAGCCCGCTTAGCCCGAACTTTATTCGCGGTTTTAGGCTCAACATACAAATGCCTATCACCAATTTGAATACGTACTTTTTGAACAGGCATAACTCCCCCTGTTTCCGTGAATTGTGGATCATTTAAGAACCGGTTTTGGGGCCGGTTTTGTTTCATATTCAGGATTTAACTTCCGCCATTCCTCACTAGATTTAATCCAAGTAAAACCTTGTTCAACAAGGATGTCTTGTAATCTTTTATTCTTGCCCATAACCGACTCCTTGAAAAAGACAGTTTTCGAAACTATGATTGTGTTTTACGCTTCTCACCACACTCAGAGCAGTAATTATCCTCGTTATCATATTTTTTACCACAATTGCGGCAATAATTATCTTCTACTACACGAGTATTTGGACAAGACCCCGGACAATATCTTGGATTCATAAAACCCCCTTATTCGAATCGAACAGCATTTTTAAACGAAAATGCCGCCCCGTGAACATTACCATGAAAGAATAAACAAATACAGACTATTAAATTCAGCATGAATCTTCCTATTCGATTGCGTATCATAACCCACCCCCAGATTTAACATTCAACTATCTGAATATCTTTATCCGGATTATTCGGTTCATCTAACGCCAAAGACACAGTATCTTTTACCAGTGATTTAAAACCCCGGTCAGATAATTCAGGATTACAAAGATCAAACAATTTGTTCATTATCTTCCCATTATAAAGAGAATGATACCCATTAAACGCAATTGCCATAACTGCATCACGGATTTTATCACGGTTTAACATTTTAAATACCTCCAAAATTGCAAAGCACGAAGTTGCCGCGCCCATTTCATCATATCAACAGCTGATGTGTGTTCGTTACGTTCATTGGCACGATCAACTGCTGATTCAATGTCAGCGGCAATTTCCCGAAGGGCCTCAGCGTGCTTTGCATGTTGCACGGGCGAAGCCGGACTGTTTTCCGGTGATTCCTCAATGTACTGCCGGGCGGCCCTTTCGAGTGTGCCCGGCAAAACCGAATGAGAATACCCAAGCGCATCGCCCCAAGACGGGTGTTTGCACCCTGCGTGACTCTGGCCTGCCATGTGTGCATTAGTAAGAATTTCGTTGAGCATAAACATTACCTCCGATTTTTAGCCCGGCCTACAATAGCGCAGCACCGGAAAATTGCGCGCAATAGTTATGAACCGGACTTGGGACCGGCTCTGTCGTTTAATGCCCGTCAGTCTGGACGGGCACCCCTCACGACTTAATAACACACTTAATAAATCAGGGCTTAATAACACACCTGATAAATCAGGGCTTAATAACACACCTGATAAATCAGGGCTTAATAACACACCTGATAAAACAGGGCTTAATAACACACCTGATAAAACAGGGCTTAATAACACACACCTGATAAAACAGGGCTTAAT
>CAZQXW010000111.1:0-3602 GCA_964597365.1 uncultured Thermoplasmatales archaeon
CGAGTCCAAATGAACGCGCTTCAATCCCTGGATGACCTTGAAGTTTACAGAACCCAGCTGCGAGAATCCGGGTTTGATATTTTCCGGGAATGGGGAGGGTTTCGGGGGGAAAAATACAGTCCCAGCAGCCCGTATTGGATTGTTAAAGCAGTTAAGAACCCTGATCTGGATTGAGTTTCCCTTTGTTTTCAACCCTGTTAACAGTGAATAAACATTCTGTTTGTTTAAATCTAATACTCCATTTGTTTTTTTCTAACAATGACTTCATACAATATGGGTGTAACGGATTTATCAGTTGGATAAAAAAAGAGGCTCCTCGCTGTTTTATGTGGGTAATCCAAAATCAAGTTTACCCGCAACAAGGTAAGCCATGGTGATTAAATTACGGTTTGTTCGATACCCACGAGCTCGTGCTTTTGCAGCCTGGATGAGACTGTTGAAGCCTTCAAGAAGTCCAATGGTCATCAGGCTGTCAAACCAGTTGAGGACACCCGCCCAATGTTTCTTAATGATTTTTGCTGCTTTAATCATGGGATCTAAACGACTATGAGTCGCCCAAAAATACCATCGTTTCAAAAAAGCCTCTCCAGCCTTCCGGGTGGGCTGTGCAAAGAACTCCTGGAAGGTCAGGCGAATCTGATAAGCTTTGGCCGTCTTCAAGTTGTGCGTGGGCAGCTCTGCCATGGTCTGCTTTTGTTTCGCTGTGAGATTGGAAGGGTTCTTCAGCCACAGGTAGCGCGTCTTTTTGAGCTCTTTTCTGGTTTTTGCTTCTTCACGACGAACCTGGTCTACAGCAAGATTCAGGATCTTCATGATGTGGAAGCGATCAAAGGTGATCTCAGCCTCCGGAAAACAATCATTGACACCCTGAATGTAAGCAGGCCACATATCACTGCAGGTTTGCTTGATTTGATCAGGATCCCCTCCATGGGCTCGCAAATCGGCAGCAAATTCACTCACCACCCCCTGTTTTCGGCCTTCGGTGCCGAATAAGAGGCGTTTTTCGTCCAGATCATAAAAGAGTGTGATGTAGTTATGTCCTCTGCGGCTGGCTGTCTCATCCAAACCAACTCGTTCCACCCCGGAGAAATCAGCTTCCTCACGGGCCTCCTCCACGTAGTGGTGAAGCACGCGCCAGATCCGGGTGTCATGTTCGCCGATCAGGGCCGCGATGGCCGCAACCGGCATCTCACGTGCCAGGGTCATGACCAGGGCTTCAAACAACAAAGAAAATCCGCTTCGAGGCCTTGCCCAGGGCACCTCCACCGTTTTGATGCCGCACCCTTCCGGACATTCCACCCGGGGAACCCGAGCATGGATATAGGTCTCGTGCTGGAAAAAGTTCAGGTGGCGCCACGTCTTTGTCTCGGTGTCGTATGCCTTGCTTTCCGCACCGCATTCGGGACACGGAAAGGTGCTGCCCTTTTTGAAATCGATGGTGATATCCAGCTTTTGTTCCTTGAGGGTAAATGTATCTTGAGTGATTTCCCATGGTTGAGGCAAGCCAAGCGCTTTTTCTAATGTGGACCGGTTCATTTTTATCTCCAGGTTATGTATTGATTTTTGTTCTCCATTTTACCTGGATTAGACTATTTACCCATACTATTTAGCGAGGAACCTCTTTTAATTAAAAAGAGCTGTTTTGCTCTTCTCACAAAACAGCTCTCGTTAGTTTTTCAATATTTTTGACGGTCAGACAACGTTTTTGACCGGCATACCACCATTTTTCTGATTAGGAACCGGGAATATTTTATCCAGCTCGCTGCTGTCCACCGTCTCCTGCTCCAGAAGCAGTTCGGCCAGGGCATCCAGTTCTTCCCGATGTTCATTGAGGAGTTCTTTGGCCCGTTCGTACGATTCGCGAACCAGTTCCCGAACTTCCTGGTCAATCTTCTCCGCAACCGATTCAGAATAATCGCGCTGCTCTGAAAAATCTTTGCCCAGAAAAACCATTTCATCTTTTTGACCATAGACCATGGGTCCTAAAGATTCACTCATCCCAAGCCGGGTAACCATCTTCCGGGCCGTTTGCGTCACCCGTTCCAGATCATTGGATGCCCCGGAAGTGATATCACTGAAGACCAATTCCTCGGCGGCTCTCCCTCCCAGTAAGCTGACCATATCAGCCAGCATCTTGTTGCGGGAAACCAGCATCCGATCGGATTCCGGCAGAATCAGGGTGTATCCCCCGGCCTGACCGCGGGCAATAATCGAAACCTTGTGAACATGGTCCGCCTCGGGTAAGGAACGAGCAGTAATCGCATGACCTGCTTCATGATAAGCAATTATCTGCTTTTCTGTGTCACTGATCAAACGGCTCTTCCGCTCCGGTCCAGCAATTACACGTTCAATGGATTCCTGGAAATCATCCTGTTCAATAACTTTCTTTTCCCGTCTGGCAGCCAGAATTGCTGCTTCATTGATCATATTTTCCAGATCGGCACCGACAAAACCAGGAGTAGCCTTGGCCAGAACAGATAGATCCACATCCGGGCTGAGTGGTTTGCCGCGGGCATGAACTTCCAGAATCGCTTCCCGGCCCCGGATATCTGGCCGATCAAGGATTACCCTGCGGTCAAAACGTCCAGGCCGGAGGAGAGCGGGGTCTAGCACATCAGGCCGGTTGGTAGCGGCAATAATGATCACATTGGTATCTGTGTCAAATCCGTCCATTTCTACCAGGATCTGGTTTAAAGTTTGCTCCCGTTCATCATGGCTTCCGCCAAGACCTGCACCTCGATGGCGTCCCACTGCGTCAATCTCATCCACAAAGACGATACAGGGAGAATCGGATTTCGCTTTTTCAAACAGATCACGGACCCGGCTGGCACCCACTCCCACAAACATTTCCACAAATTCGGAACCAGAGATCGAATAAAACGGAACCCCGGCTTCGCCGGATACAGCTTTTGCCAGCAGGGTCTTTCCAGTTCCAGGGGCTCCCATCAGGAGCACCCCTTTCGGAATTCTAGCCCCAAGAGAGATAAATTTCTCAGGTTCTTTTAAAAATTCAACAACCTCTGCCAATTCCTCTTTTGCTTCCGGAATCCCAGCCACGTCATCAAAGGTGACAGTTGGATTGTCACCAGTGAATTTCCTGGCGCGGGACTGTCCGAAGTTCATAGCCGCGTTTCCACCCCCGCGGGCCTGCCGGAAAACAAACCAGAATAAACCAGCAATCATAATAAAGGGCAGGATGTATCCGAGAACATTGATAACCCCGAACCATGCGCTTGGGGGTTTTATCTCGATCATCACCCTGTCTGGGGTTAAGTCTGAAGCACTAACACCAAGCTCACGGAGCTGCTGTACAAAAGTCGCATCCGGTTCTTTCTGAGCTTTGCCTTCAGATCCATCCGAGAAGGTCAGCTGCAGCTCATTTTCACTGACCTCAACCCGGGTAATCTCACCCGTTTCAATTTGCTGGGCGACTTCCCCGATCGTTATCTCCTGATTGCTGACAGCCTGCTGTCGAAAGCTGTAAAAAACCAGCACAATAATTCCAACAAAAAGCAAAACATAAATAATTGATTGACGATTATTTGACGAAGGGTCCACAACTACCTCCAGATGGGCATTGCCCTGTGTGCACTAAATCATCC
>CAZQXW010000112.1:0-3562 GCA_964597365.1 uncultured Thermoplasmatales archaeon
AGTTGCAGAAGAAACCGTTCATCGTGTTAAATTCATTCGTGACAATGCAGACGAACATAGATATTCTTTTCTGTCATAATATCACCCCTAGAAAGCAAGAAAGATAGCAGAATTTATGAATCTTTTATCATTTTATCTCTATGCTTAGGTTAATATGAATTTTATAATAATTGCGCACGCAATTATGATATATAGCCACAATAACGGCATTTCCAACCTCGAGAAGTCATATATCCATGATTCTTTCCACACTTAGGACATTTTCCTTTAGATTCATTCTTCTGCTTGGCTTTCGATTGCTTATTGAGTATCTCTTGTAATGCATTTGTGTTTAACTGTTCTGTGTATGCTGTCTTTTTAGCTTCATAATCTTTTATGAGTTTCTCTTCAGGCTTAGGTATTCCAAGATACTCCATTGTCACTAACTGTGAATTAATACTAAATCTTGGATGTTTATAATATGTTTTGTCCAACCTACTATTATGTTGGATCTCATAAGTCTTCAGATAAGCGATCTCCTCTTCTCTATCTAGGTAAATGGTCTCGAAATAGTTATGGAAGAGTTTCCTTGCTTGGAGATCAATGAAAGATAAGTTTGGAGTTGTGAATATAACCCCTAAATTCAGATTACGAAATGTTTGGAGTACTTGACCTAATAGCTTGTTCTGGATGCTGTACCAAGCTCTGGAACTCATACCTACCCCAGCCTCATCAAATATTATTACATCTCCTTTCTGAAGGCTACCCTTACTTGTGAGCCTTCTCAAGAACTCTTCAGGATTAAATACAACATTCCTTATTGAAAACCTGGAGCTAATGGCTTTAGCCATTGACATAGCACTGTAACTCTTACCTGATCCTGTATCTCCACAACAAATGGCTAGCCAGTTCTGATTATTTACAAGTAACCTATTTCTTTTTCTTGCAAAGAAAAGACCTGCCAAATCATGCTCTACTGCTCCCATACTTCCTCAGTCTCCGCTTTCTTAGGCTTGTTCACATACTTCCCTATGCCTTTAGTCTGCAACAGAAAACCTTTTCTGGCCAACAGATTAACCCCGAGCCCTAAATAATCAGGCCAGAACGAAAACTCAGTATGTTTTCGCTTTTCCCCATCTTCACATTTCACATATTTCCTTTTTTCTTCAATCAATTTTTTCTTTTTTTGTTCGTACTCGTCGTCCTTAATCATGTCTGGAATGAACTTATCTAGAATCTTCACCGACCACATGAAAGCAGTTCTTTTATCTGCTTCCCGAAAATGAGTTTCAGTTCCCGACATATGGCCGTAATTTAAGACCTGTACGCCTTGAATCGTTGAAGAAAGGAAGGAAATCCTATCTAGATGTTGTAACAACAGTTGATTATAATCCAGTTGCCTCTCTTGTCTATCCATCATTATTTTCAACCTCCGCTTCTTTTTCTTGTGCCTCGATCTCCCTGTATACCCAAACAAAAGGCCAACAGACAGCTTTTATCAGCTTATAATGATACCTCTTGACAATGTCCATCTTTCCCTCTTAGATACTTTTTCCCCTTCAGGGAAAGCTCAAACTCACCATAATTAACCAATTTTAGATAGCTTTTAGCCTCTAAATATCGCAAGCTCTCTTTAAACTGCTTTCGTCTTGGATAGAACAGGATATAAAGGTCTATTGTAATTCTACCCTGCTTCTCAGCAACCTGTAAGATATATTGTTGTTTCCTGGAGAGCTTCATTCCAACACCTTCCATATATCCTTTCTTGCTTCATGGACTTGGCCTTCCTTAGATAATCGGCTCAATTCTCTTTCTATGGTCTCCTCTGACCAATCTTTTAGATGCTCCTGTATCTTTTCAAAGCTCACTCCCTGCCCTTTGTCATTGTCTCTTATAGTGCCTAAAATATCCTCTACACTCTCATCTTTAGTTTTTGAATCCCCTTCTTGAAAGATATTCAGCCTGGAAAGAATCTTCTCAGAAAAGATAACACATTTCTTTGGAATTTTGTTAAATCTAATATTAATGATGGTATCTCCTTCAAGAAAACCTAAATCTCTAAGGAGAGAGTTATACTTTTTCGTTCCAATAGCAAATATAGAGTTTCGCTGTAACTCCTGGACATATTCTTGATAAATGAGGTTTTTAGGATAAAAAACCCCACCTGCATGAATCCCATCCAGTTTTTTATAGTTTTCATCTTGCTTTAGATTATTATATTTTCGTTTCAGAAAGTCTTCCAATGCTTCGAGATAGTAACTCTCGCTTATGCTCTCAGTCTCTTCCTTAGTTTGCATTACATCTCTCAGGCTCTCGATTATATCCAAACCCAACAACTTCGCAATATCTAAAGCAATGAAACTAAGCTCAGTATTGCGACCTGTCACTCTCTGAAGGACTTCTAGAGCATCAGAATTAAGATGTTCGGTCAACTCTTTATATAAAGAATCCCTGATTTCTTCAGAAGTTTGGTTTCTATATTTGCCGCTACAACCTACTACACTTACTACATTACTACAGCTCTTTATATACTCTTTATAAAGGATGCTAAAATTTTCGATTCCCCATAAAAAAAGCTCATCAGATAAGGGTTTTAGGATCTTTCTCTTTACTACATTGATTACAGGGAGCTTGTTATTGTTAGTTTTGGCTGTATGAATCGGCAGAGATCTACTCATAAATGCATCTTCTAACTCAGTCCGAAAAGAGAAACTATGGCATCCAAACACATCATATGCTTTGGGAATGTTGTTTCTCCCCTCACATCTCACGTAAGGATTATTACGCCTTTGACCTTTCCTCAATATAGCTACACTATCCCCTTCTCCAGTTAATCCAATCTTCTGGTCTATCTCATCTAAACCGATTGACAATTGCAATTCATGGACTAATCGAGGTATAGAAGCGGCTGAAGTATCTCCTCCCATGTATCCATGTCTCTGTAAAAACGTTATAAGCTCCAGGAGAGTTGTTTTTCCTCCTCCTTTGGTGGCATCTATGCCTAAATAAAACAAGCTTTCTAGGAAAGGTACAAGATAGCTTTGGCCTATCGCTAATTGGACAATAGTTTTGTCTGTTTCGAACTTGAAATCATACAATGCTCCAAGCATCTTAGTAACATCCTCAATTATTTTTTTAAACTCTCTGGGCTTAAATTCTCCTTTGAGATAACTAGTCACTAGTTCCAGAGAGGGAGTATTGTATGGAGCTTCCATGATCGGGCTGGAAAAATAATATCTTTCATTGTCGATCAATAAGAAAAAATTCCATTTCTTGGTCTCTTCGTCTTTTTCACTTTGAACCTTTGCAATTCCTTTTTTTCCAGCTTTGTTATAAATAAAACTAGTTTTATTTAGTTGTTCGATGTATAATTCTTTATCTGTATCAAGTAGCCCCCAACTCTTAAGTGTAGTAGTGTAGTAAGTTGTAGTAAGGTAGTAAGAAGTAGCAGTAGTTTGATGGACAAAACATTTTTTAAGCTTCATATACAACTTATCAGCATTCTTTCCTATCTTCTTGAGATGGCCATAAACAGCCACCTCATCCTTGTTTTTTTCCCATGAATAACAGAGTTCTTTGGATG
>CAZQXW010000113.1:0-3553 GCA_964597365.1 uncultured Thermoplasmatales archaeon
ACAATATTACTCAGAACCTTAAAACTATACATAGCATTCCTTTAAAACTCAGAGATGATCATCTAAAAAACGTTGAAGTTCGCGGCGAAGTCTACATGACTATTTCGGGTTTTAAAAAATACAATAAAGAACAAGAAAAAAAAGATGGAGCAGTATTTGCAAATCCGCGTAATGCATCAGCAGGTTCACTTCGTCAGCTTGATCCAAGAATTGTCGCAGAAAGACCTCTTGATATATTCATTTATTTTGTTTCATACTCTGATAAAAACCTAAAAACTCAAGAAAAATCACTTGAGATTCTCAAAAAAGCAGGTTTTAGAATAAATCCTCTTACAAAAAAAATAAAAGACATAGATGAAGCAATAAATTATTGTAAAACTCTTGAGGAAAAAAGAGAAACACTTGATTATGAAATTGATGGTGCAGTAATTAAAGTCAATTCTTTTGCTCAACAGAAACTGCTGGGAAACACTAGTAAAAACCCTCGTTGGGCAATATCTTATAAATTTGCAGCAAAACAATCCACTACAAAACTAGAAGACATTGCAGTTCAAGTAGGAAGAACAGGAGCTCTAACGCCTGTTGCAATACTTAAGCCTGTGGAAGTCGGTGGTGTTACTGTTTCTCGTGCAACTCTTCATAATTTTGATGAGCTTGAAAGAAAGGACATTAGAATTGGTGACACTGTTTTAATCGAAAGGAGCGGGGATGTGATACCTCAAGTTGTAAAAAGCATAGGTGAAAAAAGAACAGGCTCAGAAAAGAAAAGAAAAATACCAAGCAAATGCCCTGTATGCAACACAGAGGTGGTTCGGCCTAAAGGCGAAGTGGCCATTAGGTGTCCTAATAAAATGTGTCCTGCGCGCCTTAAATGGCGTATAAAGTACTTTGCAGCAAGGGATGCAATGGATATTGATCATCTAGGTGGTCAAACTGTCGACAAATTACTTGATGAAGGACTTGTAAAAAATATAGCTGATCTTTATTCTCTTAAAAAAGAAGATATTCTCAAACTTGAAGGATTTAAAGATAAATCTGCAGAAAATTTAATTGACTCAATAAAAGAAAGCAAACAACAGGATTTGTCCAGGCTTATTTACGGTCTTGGAATAAGGCATGTCGGCAAATATGCTGCACAGCTTCTTGCATCAAAATACAGCTCAATTGACGAGCTTGCAAAAGCAACGGAAAAAGAATTAAAAGAAATAGATGGTCTTGGTGACAAATCAGCAGAAGCCATTGCAAACTTTTTTGCAACAGAAGAAAACATAGAATTAATCGAAAGATTAAAAGATATTGGAGTTAAAACAAAAACTGAGAAAAAAGAAATTTTACCTCTTACTGGTAAAAAGTTTTTATTTACAGGTGGCCTCAGCAGCATGTCACGACCTGAGGCTTCTGACTTGGTAAAAGAAAAAGGGGGAATGGTTTCAAGCTCCATTAGTAAAGACCTTGATTACGTAGTCGTTGGTGAAAAACCTGGCTCCAAGTTTGAAAAAGCAAAAAAACTTGGCTTAAAAATAGTTTCAGAAGAAGAATTTAAAAATATTGTAAAATAGGGTGAGAAAAATATGGCTGAATGTAAAAAAGAAGAAAACAAAACAATGTGTAACTGTACATATCCTTGTACAAAAAAAGGTATGTGTTGCGAATGTATATCTTATCACAGAGGACGTGGTGAACTACCTGCATGTTATTTTCCAGATGATGTAGAAAAAACATATGATAGAACAATTGAGAATTTTATAAGAATTAATAAGAGTTGAAAATGAATAAAAAAATAGTATTACTAATCGCCTTTACGGTTGTTAGTGTAGGGTTACTTAGTGGGTGTACTGATAGCTCAGGAGATATCCAAATTGTTGATTATGATGTCTCTACAAGTTGGCATACTTTTTCAGGGTTTAATAAAATAGAACATGCTGAAAATGGTTTTTATCATAATTATCCTGATGATGTTAAGGATGATTCTAGGAATGTTTATTATTTAATTAATGGAACTGTAAAAAATGTTGGTAATGAATTAGTTAAAGGAATAACTATAAATGCAATATGCTATGACGAAAACGGGGTTGAATTATTTGATACTGATGTTCCATACAGCTCATGTTATGATAAATTTGGAGTAGCCTCGTTACCAAAGGGTTATTCAGATGTTTTTCAAATAAAAATTTATAGAAATGGGGCAGGTGATATATGCGACACATATTTTGACAGTGTCGAATCCATCTCATTAGTTATTTCTATTTCAGAATAAATAATAGGATCGACCCGTTTGTTTCGAGGATATTGGTAACAATAAGCCATTTTAGGATTTTACCTATCCAAACTTTTAGATCATAAAACTAATTAGACTTGTTTTTACTTATAGCCTATGTAACGATTTGTAGCAAAAACACAGGCTTTTTGTGATAATAACAATTGTTAAGGGGAGATTTATAAAAGAATAGCTGTTTTGAATATTGTATTCGAAGGAGGAATCTTAACATTAAAAGTGGAAATGTAATATTGACAATATTCCTTTGGTTATGTATGCCTGCTTCATTTGTTTTAGGAGCATTCATAGGGCTTATGGGTGGTCCAAGTGGACCAGGTATTGTCTGTGCATATATTCCAGCTTTAGTTTTTTTTATCTTAGGTTTAATATCTTTGATTAAAGGAATGGAAAAATCACCAACAACAAAAGTTGAAACCATCAAAAATGATAGAATATGCCCTATTTGTGGAAGATCAATACCCTTTGATGCAAATATATGTCCATATTGTGGTAAAGATTTTAGAATTAAAAATTAAGTTTTGAGGGGGAAAAATAAGGATTGGTGGATTAAAGATGAAAAAAGAATTAATAATCGCAATATGTGTTATGCTCCTATTGGTTGGGCTTACTGGATGCGTTGAACAGCCGAGTGATGAAAATACAAATCTGCAAATATCAGATTGTATCCAATTATACAATGGTACATTATATACAGCTTATTATGTTAATGAAACTAATTCGGATATTGTAGCTGGATTTTTTGAATATCCTGATTCAGCAAAATCTGTAACATATATAATAAATGTTCCAGTAAGAAATATTGCTGATAAAATGATTTATGAAATTAAATACGATTTTAGTTTCTATGATGACGAAAGTAATTTATTGTTAACATTGTCAGAAGAAAATATATATTTACTAGAGCCTGGAAACACCACGACTTTGAATGTACAGATTAGCAGTAATTCAAGTATGGATCCAGCTCTTGGTCCTTTTACGCCTTATTTTGATGAAATTTCTGATTATAAAGTAGAAGTTACAGATGTAATCTTTGAACAATAAATAAAAAGTGGTTAAAAACAGCAAAATCAGAGGTTTTAAATATATAAAAATAGCATTGACAAAATATAACACGAATTTATAAGTCATTATATATAAACCTAACTAGTTTAGGCTAAAACTGGGATTTAGGAACAAAAATAATTTAGGGCTCTCTATCTATAAATAGCAAAATATGTAACTTGAAGTATAAGGGCCCGAGGCGGGATTTGAACCCGCCACAGAGGATCCACAGTC
>CAZQXW010000114.1:0-3488 GCA_964597365.1 uncultured Thermoplasmatales archaeon
TGTATAACGCTAGAATGATAATAAAAATTATTGATATGCTATTTAATGATACAAGCCTATCTTGAAGAGTTGGACCCGCAAGTAATCTATATGCTGAAAATATTGAAACACCCATTAAAAAATATATAAAAATCATCATCTGAACAAAGCCCCTATCATTTTATCCCATCTTCCAATACTTTTCTCTATCTTTTCAGCAGAATCTTCCTCAACTGAACAGTAATAAGAAAAATGAACAAAAAGGTAGGATTCTCCTTTATCATTAGCATCATCCACATCAATAACAAGAGTTCCAGGAGTAACAGTTATCAAATGAGAAATAATTGTTAATTCAGCATCAGAACTCAAATCAACCTTTATCCTTACAATCTTAGGATCAATATTTAATGTCAATACTTGATAAATCAGTTCAATATTTGCAATAATTATCCTAAAAATTGCAGAAAAAATTAATGAAAATAAATGTTCAGTAGCAAAAAAATACTGCTTCAATGTTTTTCTTTTACCTTCCACAGAAGCAAGAGTTAATCTTGTAGAAATCAAACCAATTCCAAAAGAAATCAAAAACCCTAAAGTTACAGTAAATATTGAAAAGTTAACAGTTAATAAAATCCAAAAAAGAAAAAGAGTTGTAACTAACACAAATACATCTCTTTTATGAACTTTTCTTTTTTGAGTCATTTTCTTTATACCTTTTTCATTTTATTTTTTTATACCCCTGCCGAGTATTTTCTGTAAAATATTTTGTAAATGGATTAAACTTTATTTAATTTGGGTCATTTAATATAATTTAACTATACGACCAATATCAAACAAATAAAAAAATCCATTAACAACCGGTGGCTTAATATTATATATTACACAATTTTTTAAATCTAAAATCTTTCCAAATGTTTTTTTAAATTTATCAAGAGCCATAAACTTTTTGCAAGTATAGATGCTATAGTATTTTTATATTTCTAATTTTTTTTACATAGGGAATCATAATCAATTATTCAGAAGTTTTTGTTTAATAAAATCTTTTCAAAATTACATAAAAACCGTAATTATATTATAGTTAATTTTATTCCAAAACTTGCCCCTTTTTAATAACATGTTCTACATGATTAATTCCAAAATGATATGGAACTTGTAGGTGATTTGAACAATCTAGTATAACTATGTCTGCATTTTTCCCAGGTTCAAGACTACCCACATCTTTTTGTTTTTTAATTGCACAAGCTGCATTAAACGTTGCAGCAGTTATGGCCTCTGCGGGTGTCATTTTCATATTGAAACATGCTAGCTGTATCATAAACTGCATATTTTCAACATAGCAATTTGGATTTAAATCAGTCGCAAGAGCTAGTGGAACACCCCTGTCTATCATCTTTCGGGCTGGAGCATAGTCCTTCATCATAAGACAAAAAGGTGTACCCGGTAGCATAACACCAATAACACTTTTTTCTGCCATATCGCTGATTCCTCTGTCAGATATCTTCAATAGATGCTCTGCACTCACCGCACCAACTTCTGCTGCAAGCGATGCAGCTTCACTGTTTTTGATTTCATCTGCATGAATTTTTGGTGTTAAACCATGTTTTTTACCCTCTTTGAGTATTTTCCTTGATTGTTCAACTGAAAAAAATCCTTCTTCACAGAATACATCACAAAAAACTGCGTCATCTTTAACCTGCGGAATCATCTCATTTACAACAATATCTACATATTCCTCTGATGTAAACTCTTCGGGTATTGAATGTGCACCTAGAAACGTGGATACTATATCCATCTTATGTTTTTGATTTAGCTTTTTTTGAACCTTGAGCATTTTAAGCTCTGTTTCAGTGTTTAGCCCGTAACCTGTTTTAGCCTCACAGGTGGTAGTACCATATTCTAACATAATATTAAGTCTTTTTTCAGCCTGTTTGTATAGCTCATCTGAACTTGCTTTTCTAGTTTTGTCAACAGTATATGAAATTCCTCCTCCTTTCTTTTTAATATCCATATAACTTAGTCCGTTTAGTTTCCAATCAAGTTCAAACTCACGGCTGCCACCAAAAACAAGATGTGTATGAGGATCTATAAAACCTGGAAGAACTACTTTACCAGTTGCATCAATTGTTTTTTTAACTTTGTAATCGAGATTTTTACCGACTTCAACAATTTTACCACTTTTAACTGCAATAGAACCCTTCTTAATGATTGAGAGATTATTCATTTCATCTTTAACACGTGCATGTTTGGATCCTTTAAGAGTAACTAATTCACTAGCATTTTTTATTAGTAAATCAACTGTTTCCATATTTTATATACCAAACCCTTAAAAGAACAACTTAGATTAAGAATTTACGGTCTTTGAAAACGATATGGACTGGAGAAAACGAAAAAATCTTGAATTAATAGAAGCAGATGACTTTCGAAAAGCAAGATTTACAAGAGTGGATGGATAAGTTAACATAATTAACTCTAAAAAACTAAATAAGTGAGATTCTCGAAATATTAAGGACGATTATATCGTCCAAATCTCTTTTTTTAAGGAGGAGAAATAATATGATAAGATGTGAAGAATGTGATAAGAAATTAGGTATTATGGAAGGGTATCGTCACCCGGCATTAGGAACAAGTTTTTTAGTATGCAGAAATTTTTTTGATAAAGTAGATAAAATTATGGAACAATGGATGGCGTTTTGTCTTTCAGATTTATTCAATCCAGAATCATCTAAGATTGACATCCAAGATGCGTGGTATACTAGTATATCAAACGACATGCCTTTGCAAAAGTGGTTTAGTGCTCTTTGGCTTAAGCAGAGTATAAGACGTCGTAGATAATAAAATACAAAATCCTTTAGAGGCTACTTATTTTTTATATAAATTTCTTAAAAACAAAAAATATTAAAATTTAAGCGGACCTTGCGGGTTAGACCGGATCTACAGGAGAAACACTGCATTTAAAATGTCTATTTTTTATTTGCCTGCAGCTATCTGTTGGAGTAATATACATTAAAGTAATTTTTCTAAAAAATCTGTCACATTATTAAATATATCAACTGCAGAAGGTAATTCTGGTAATTGGTGCTTCAATGATGCATCCCATGCATTTTCAAATTTTGCTTTTCTATTAGTAAACTCTTTGATATTTGGTTCTAATTTTTTGATTTTGCATTTTTTATAAAACAATGAAGCGTTAAATTGTATATGCTTACTTAAATACCATACATCATAAACATCTCTTGGTCTTGTCCGTTCAAATAATGATCGGGTTTTTTCTGCAAATATTTCATCAAGTGAGTAGGCGAATACTTTTGCATCTATTTTATCAGAATATGGATGGTTTATTGCTTTTTGCGTTATCTGATTTATTATATGTTCATTTTTATTTTTAGTTATATCTAGTTTTATTTTAAGGGGGGATCCTGTTAATCTAGTTATTCGAAAGTAAATATCAAATGAATAACCATTTCTTACTTCTTTTGAGTTTATTTCATCTATAAATTCTATGTTTGATT
>CAZQXW010000115.1:0-3438 GCA_964597365.1 uncultured Thermoplasmatales archaeon
ACGGTTTCGGCTACGCATAGTGAGGGGTTAGAAGCCCTCACTTTTGGCTATACCTTATGTTTTTATTATATTCCATTCGTTTAAATTTATTACTATCGCCCGCATTACCCTAATAAAATATTGCAGGGCTTTTCATTATCATTATCTTAGGTTTATTTAATTTTCAGTAAAGGTTTAATAATTTTCATAAGCATAAACCTTAACGCTTTGGAGGTATAGGATTTGTCATTAAATGTACCTATAACATAAGCTTCAGTTTTCGGGTGGAAGAACATAAAGGCACCTGTAATACCTACACATCCCCAGCAAAAATACTTTTCGGGCATTAGTAATGGAATGGCCTTCGGCTTCCAGACAGAATAGCCGTAATCAAATCCTATGGCCGGAAAACCCATTTTCACATCATCACAGATCATTTGATCCAAAGTGGCTTCCTTTACCAATTGGCCATTAACCAAAGCTTTCATAAAAACCAGGTATTCGCTCAAAGGTGCCACAATACCTCCCCCGGCATAATCAATCTTTGCTATTCTTTTATTCTCAATGAAATTGATGTTGAAAAGATAGATATCCGCCGGTGGATACTGGGGTTTGCTTTTGGGTTCGGAATAACCGCTTATATATGCATTATCCATTTTCAAAGGCTCCAGGATCATTTCATGAACAGCTTCGTGAAAAGGTTTTTGGGTAACATTTTCTATGATCAAGCCCAGCAAATAATAATTTGTATCGGTATAGAAATGTTTTTGACCAGGCTTGCCAACAGGCTTAAGATTAGCTTTTCCCCATTCCAGTGCTTCCCTTACTGTCATTTCAAGATTTGGATCGTTTATTATCTTTTTAAGCAATGGAAAAAAGACATCATTTAACCCGGATGTTTGCTTAAGTAAATGTTTGATGCTGATATCGCCGGAGTGATCATTTCCCTTATAGACATGCAAACCGCGCATCAGGTCATCATCAAGATATTTTACAATTTTATCATCAAAAGACAGCAGCCCTTTGTCGTGCAGCATACTTACGAGGGTAGCCGTAAACAATTTGCCTACGGAAGCGAGATGGTTGGCTTGATTCGGGTTTGCCGGAATTTCTCCCGTTCTTCCTTCGGCAATATTGATGTCGATTCCTGATTTCCCGGAATGAACAAGCAGATAACCATTCTTTACTTTTTTATCATTTTGTACTTGTTGTCTGAATTTGGACTCAATTTTTTCTTGTACCGCAGATACCGTTTTCATTTATTAATTTTTGATTTGGAATTTTGTGCAGTTTCCCGGATGTCCTGTAACGGTTGGCCGCTAAACGCAGCAAACCTGGAACCTCTGAGAGTAAGAATAATGTTGGTTTTGTTGCGATTTAGCGGTATGTTATGTGGGGCTATTTTTTTTATGGCTGGAGTTATTTCATTCTTTTCTTAATATCCATATTCTGATGCAGAATTTTGACAATTAAGATCGTATCGTTTTCATGTTGCTTATAAAAGACAACATGAGACTTTACTTTTGTTGACTTATATCCTTCTTTAATATAGTCAATTGACTTTCCAAGATGAGGATTTGAGGAGATGAATTCTATTTCATCAATAATCAAATTATAATATCTATCCGCTTGTTCAATCGACCATTTTTTATTTGTATAAGACCAAATTTCTTCAAGATCTTTTACAGCTTCATTTGTAAACCTGTACTTGGCCATACCTACATTTGCTTCTCGTGAAGTGATTTTAAGTGATCCTCTGCATTAAAATCCTGCGCAACTCCACTTTTTTCACCTAGTTCTAGGGCCAATTTTATCGTTTCAACTCTTCTTTCCTCCTGTTCCAATAATCTTAATCCTGCCCGAATGACCTCACTTGCTGAATGATACCTTCCTGATCCTACTTTTTCTGAGATAAAGCTCTCAAAATGATCGCCTAATGATATTGATGTGTTCTTGCTCATAAAAATTGCTTTTTACAAAAGTACCAAATATTGGTACCTGAAGCAAACTTTTTTAAAAATAATCCCATATAACGTTCCCGGTGCAGGCGATGGCCTGTGTGTTGACTGCAAAGGGCCGGGGTTAATTTGGTTTATAAATATAGTTATTCATTTTCTAAGGCCCGTCGGGAAAACCTTTCGGCTGGCGCTTGCACACGTGTTGAACTAAATCTCGCCTACGCGAGATAGCCTGTATAAAAATACCCGATTCTTTCCATACTTTAGAATTTATTCACATTAAAAAAATCTGATTATGAGAAAAAAATCGGGTTTTACCGTTGTAGAACAGGCTATTGCCCTTGTTCCTGAGTTCGAAAAAGTTGTCGGCAAACTGCAGCAACAGGTTGCTCTGCGCGGGCAGAGTAAAAGTACGTTAAATAATTACATCCGGCGCATCGGGAAGTTTGTCATTCATTTTGGCAAGCTGCCCGAACAGATCGGTCCGGCCGTATGGTGGCCACAAGGCAACTGCCACGGATCAGGTCGTCGGCGGGGGCCCTGTCTCAAAACAGCCTGGTATGTATACATAGCTAAACCCTTTTTTTGCAGACAAGACGCAAGTGGGTGAGCTATGTGCCCAGGTCAGTAAAATCATCAGAAAGAGATCGCCATCGATTAGCTCCTTCCTTGCAGCGGCGTCAAAAAGCCAATGATCTGCAAAAGGTCAGAGAACATCCGGTCCCGGGTCTTCTTAAAAAACAACAAAAACCGTCGGTAAGTACATAGAAAAAGAGGGGATGTAGTTCAATCCCGAGGGACTCGGGAACTCCTCGCTGGGTTTTGCAGACCGCTCAGAGTCCTATTTATTGCAGCCAGTTTTTCTCTGTATTTTTTCTCAATTTCATTTGCAAAAGCCGTTTTGTCATTCCTTAAAAAATCCATTGCTTCTCCGTTCACAATGTTTGGATGGATGTCTCTAAGGTTCTTATCGCTCCAGGTGGCAAGTTCCACAAGGATTGGTGTCAAAGCCAAACCTTTTTCGGTCAAGAGGTAGAGGTTAGTCTTTTTATTGTCTGGTCGTTGGGTTTTGATGATAATACCCACTTCTTCCAAGAATTTAAGTTTGGCAGACAAAATATTGGTCGCAATAGCTTCTTCACTTTCCGTAAAGTCTTTGAAGGTTTCTTTTCCCTCTATGAGCATTTGCTTTACGATTACCAACATCCACTTGTCGCCAATAACATCCAAGGCTGAAGTAAATGGGCAATTACATCTGAAATCTTGTCGCATCTGTTAAGGTTATGTTAAATGTTACTTCAAAAATGAACTTTTTTTAATATTACTTGTCTTTTGAAAGTAATTTTGCTTGCGAAACAAAAGTAATAATTATTTATCAAATGACGAAATCAATGAGAAAAGTATTAGCAGTATTAACACTATCAGGTATTCTCGCTTCCTGTGGTATAAATCAAACGAAATCAACAAGCGAGGTTAATCAATCAAATATTTCAAAAATGAA
>CAZQXW010000116.1:0-3389 GCA_964597365.1 uncultured Thermoplasmatales archaeon
ATATTTGACATAATTCTTACTTCCGCCTTTCTCAAATGCTGCACAACTGTAGGTTTGCTAAGCCCAATTTTTTTGGACAATTCCTCGCTGTTTATCTCGCGGGGATATTTGTAATATCCATTCTTTTTTGCAGCAATAATTATTTCCTTTTGTTTTTTTGTAAGGCATGATATTACTGCTTGTTCGTGGAAAATTGCTTTTTTAAAACCGATTTTTTCTACATCTCCAAGTTTCTTTACAACTTCTAAAAATTTTTTTAAATTTTCTTCATTTCCAGTTACACTCATAACCATTTTTCCCTTAGTAAATATTGAAGGAGTATCCCATATTATATCTAGATCGAATTGTTTTGCAAGGCCTGTAAATTTTTTATAAAATTTGACTTTTGATAAAATTATGTGTCTGTTTCCCTCCTGTTTTAATACTGTTAACATTTCCATGAAGTCGGGTATTTTCAAGTCATCAATTGTGTATCCCTCTTTCATAGTAAGAGCTGCGATACCCATTTTGTACTCTTGCTCAAAATCGATTTTTATAAGTTCCAATAATTCAATTGACTCTGTTTTATCTAATAAAAAATCTAACATTTTTGTAAATTCTTCTTTGACTTTTAACTCCACAGTTAATTTTCTCATAGATTCATGTAATTATGTCAATACTATATAAACTATCATACATGTATTGCAGAAAAAAAATATACATGCGGGTTACATATATGTTACTAGCTTAGTGGCTGCAATTGGAGATGAGGATGTGATAATAAAATGATCAAAGTTGAAAAACTTGAGTTTACTTATCCTAAATCTAAAACAAAGGCTGTAAATGGTGTTGATTTTCAAATTAAAAAAGGAGAAATATTTGGTTTTCTAGGGCCAAATGGTGCAGGTAAAAGTACCACTCAAAAGATAATAGTTGGTCTATTAAAGGGATACTCTGGAAATGTAGAAATCCTTGGAAAAAATCTAAATTCCTGGAGAAAAGACCTGTATGAAAAAATAGGGGTATGTTTTGAGCTTCCAAATCATTACCAAAAACTTTCGGCGTTTGAAAACCTTGAGCTTTTTAGCTCTTTTTATACTAGGAGAACATTAAAACCAACAGAGCTTTTAAAACTTGTAGAACTAGAAAAAGATGCAGACAGGCGAGTTGCAACATTTTCAAAAGGAATGAGAACAAAGTTAAACTTTGCAAGATCACTTGTTAATAATCCTGAAGTTCTTTTCTTAGATGAACCAACTACCGGTCTAGATCCAGTTAGCTCAAGGCTTATCAAAAACATTATAAAACAAAAAAAGAAAGAAGGAACAACAATCTTTCTTACAACTCATAATATGACTGATGCAGATGAACTATGTGATCGGGTTGGTTTTATTGTTGATGGCAAACTTGTTTTGGTAAAAAACCCAAAAGAGCTCAAGATTAGCCATGGTAAAAAAATTGTAAAAATTGAGTATCTTAAAGATAATGAACTTTTAAGTCAAGAATTTGACCTAAATAAATTGTGGTCAAACACTGCTTTTATGAATCTTCTAAAAAGTGGAACTGTTCAGACAATTCATACAGCTGAAGCAACGCTCGAAGATATATTTATAAAAGTCACTGGAAGGAGACTAAGATGAGTCAACTGCAATCAATGCTAAAATGGGAATTTACACTTTTGTATAGATATAAACTCATTCATCTAGCGATTCTTAGCGTTGTAATGTATTATGTATCACTTCAGATAATGCCGGATATAAACGAGCCAGAGTTTCATACATTGTTTCTATTTTTTGATCCGGTACTCATAGGAATTATGTTTGTTGGTGCGATGGTTCTTTTTGAAAAAACAGAAAACACCCTTCAAGCTCTTACAATTACTCCAATGCAAACCTACAATTACTTTTTATCAAAGATAATAGCGCTTACTACTTTGTCTTTAGTTGCAGGCTTACTTTTCATAATACCAATGAATGGAATTGATTTTAACTGGTTTTATTTACTTAGTGGTCTTATTTTATCAGCAGTTTTCTTAATTTTACTGGGGTTTTTGATGGTATCTCGCTGTAATAGCATAAATGAGTATCTTTTGATGATGATGTTTATCTTTTTATTGCTGTTCTTACCACCTTTATTTGACTTGTTCGGCTTCTATGAAAATGTGATTTTTTATATATGGCCTTCTCACGCATCCTTTATTTTATTTGGAGGGGTATTTGGTGAAGTAGCCACAAACGATGCAATTTATGCAATTTTTTATCTTGTGTTTTTGATCGGATTTTGTTTGTATCTCTCTAAACAAGCATTTTACAAACACATTGTTTTAGGAGGAAAATAAGTATGGTGTATTTTGCAAAACTTATGAAAAATGATTTGAAAAATATTTTTCGTGATAAAATTCTGGTTTATGCAACAATACTTGCACCTATTATGTTTATAATAGTTGGAAGAATTGTATTTCCATGGATAGCTGAGAATTATTATACAAACTTGGTTTTTCTGTATCCTGTTTTTTTCATGCTATTTGTTCTTTTCATACCGATGATCTTTGGTTTTGTCATAGGGTTTTTAATAATGGATGAACGAGATGAAAACCTTCTTACAGTATTAAGAGTAATGCCGATAAATCGCTCGAGTTATCTATTCTATAGAATGGCTCTATTGATACTATTTGCATTTATTTTTGTACTAGTATTTCCATGGCTTTCAGGTCTAATCGAAGTTAATTTCTGGAATTATCTGCCGATTGCTGCTCTCTTTGCAGTTTTTACACCTGTGTTGGGTCTGATTGTAAATATAATTGCGACAAATAAGATTCAAGCGTTTGCAATCTTCAAAACGCTAGGTGGAGTGTTTTTGCTGCCAGTATTTGCGTTTAGTATAGAGGGTTGGATGCAATACTTGTTCAGCCCCATTCCAAACTTCTGGACATTCAAGGCCCTCGAACAATTATTAGAAACCGGTTCAAATGATTATTTATCCATTGGGATTGGTTTCGTTTTTCACTTTGCAATACTTGCATTGCTCTTTCATATGTTTAATAAAAAGTTCTAAAATATTTGTATGGTAAGTATTACTCTACTTTATTACCCCTTCTTTACCACATTTCGGACATTTAATCTTTGTTTCTCCATCAGGTTGTTTTTCTGCACCAAAAATAGAACCACACTTTGGACATTTAACATTAAATTTTTCTAGAGCAACTTTCCTGTTCCGCTCAATTTCTTTAGATATTTCTTTTTTCAACTCTTCCTTTGATTGAGATATAGATTTTTTTTCAGTTTTCTCTAAAGGCTGTGTTTGTTTTTCTGAAGTGCCAGTTTTCTTTTTCTTTATAGCTGATTCAAGTGCTTTTTCAAAGGATATGATTTCTGCCTCGTTTATTTCTTCCTTTTTAACTTCTTCTTTTT
>CAZQXW010000117.1:0-3245 GCA_964597365.1 uncultured Thermoplasmatales archaeon
TGTCATCTTCTCAGGGTCGACTGATTTCTTGTTCACTGTATGGTTGATCTCCATCATGTGTCACCTCCGTGGGATATATTTTTTCACGATCTTCGGTAGCTTGCCGGGTTTCGCGGACGACACGATACAGCGAACCTTGTCAGATTTCTTCTTGTTGTTGAAGAGCTGCACGCCGAGTTCGTCTGCAAGATCATCTAATTGGTCGTTCCGGTACAGGTTGCAGTAGTCTTCTGTCAGCTCAAAGTGCTTGGCAACGTCCACGCCAAAAGATTCAGCAGCGGCGGGCAGGTTGTCAACGTCCCTTAACCAAAGAAGTGCAAGATCCTTGATCGCATTATCTATATCTTTAACCTTGAGCTTCATGATCTCGACTATGCCTGGTTCTGTCAGGCCCAGGCGATTCAGGATCTCTCCAGATTCGTCTATCCTATCATGGCAATGCCAGCTGCTCTCTGCGCGATCCAGCAATACCCATAAGGTCAAAGCCTTAGTCACGAACGAGCAAGGGTTGGCAAGCTCTTTTGATTTCCTGATGAGGAACTGTTCAATGTACGTGTCCACGCCGCGATCAAGCTTGTCCTTCGCTGCCTGAGCAGCTTCCTTCTCTCGGTTCTTGGTTGACTTACCGGATCCTTTCTTTTTGCGCCGGGCCGTTGGGTTCAGGCAGTAGATATGCTCGCAAAGCTCGCCTGTGTAGTCTTCGTCGAACACGACAGCGTAGTTTTCGGGTTCCTTATGCAGGTTGGCCTTGATATTCTTATAGTCGTCTTCGTAGGGGCTCACGCGTTCCTTGGTCTGCAGGCTGTCGACCATCTTCTTGCTCAACACCTTAGTGCCTTTCGCCTGCAGCTTCTTCCTTCTCTCGGCTTTCCAGGCCTCGGTCTTGCGATGGTAACAGTGAGGATCCAGGCAGTGGCCCTTAAGCTCTGCCCCTGTCTCGAAAAGGATCGACTGCTCGCCGCCGTTATATTTGCAGCCTTTGCATTCGGTCTTATCGAACTTGGCATCCGCAAGCTTACGGCTGCCTGCATGACCATATCTGATTATCCGAACAGTCTCAGAGACTGACCGGTCACTGTCCTTGATTTCTCTCAGCATCTTCTTCTGCTGATTCTTGTCTTTCAACCGGGCAAGGATCAATGCATGGCCGAGCCGGATCTTGCCTTCGTTGAGAGCTTTCTGCACGGTAGGCTCAAGATCAAGCAATACGAGCCGGCGCTCGACATAGACCTTCTGTTTCGAGATCGTCTCTGCGATGGTCTCAAGCGAGAGCTTCTGCTTGTCACGCATGATCTTGTACGCCTGTGCCTCTTCTATAGGTGTCAGTTCCTTACGCTGGATGTTCTCCACCAACTGCGCGTCTGAATCACACTCTATCATATGCACTGGCACTGTCTTGAGCCCGGCAGCCTTGGCCGCCTTGAGTCGCCTGTGGCCTGCTATGAGCACGTTGTCCTTTGTGACAAGCAACGGCACAAGCACGCCGTGCTCCTTGATGCTCGCGGTGAGCTCTTCCAGGCTCCCGTATTCCTTACGAACGTTGCCGCCCGTCTTGATGTCAGCTATTTTCTTTTGCATTTGCGCATACCTCCTCCTGTCAAATTTTTCAGCCCACGTACCAAGGCCGTTCCGACCTGTCTATGCCGTTATCCGATCGCTCCTGCTGTGGGGCCTGACGAATCATAGTGATAATCGAGTTCAGGCCTGCAGCGCTTTCCTTGTTCTCCTTGGCCAGCTGGTACAGCATGGTCTTGATCTGGGATAACGAGACCTTATCATCGCTATCGAAAAAATCCTGGCTGTTGTTGTACATGCCCTCGTAGCGGCCGTCCTTCAAGGTGTTCATGAAGAACTGCGCAGCTTCACTGTCGCCCATCGCTTTCTCAGGGTGCACTGCCTCCAGGTGTGCAACCCCTTTGGAAAAGTCCACAACGAACCGCGGCTTTCCGTCAAAGTCATCATACACTACCAGATGCCTAACACCGCCCTTCTTGAGCTCTTTCGCTACGCCGTTATGCATGAGTGCTACGTGCATGTTCCGGATGTTGAAGTTCATACGGCCGTCCTTGAAGAAGCTCACTTTGAAACGACGGTACATCCTGGTCGCAGTGTACTTGATCTGCTCGTAGAGCTGGTTACTGAGCTCTCCAAGCGTGTCACCGTAGAGCCCCCAACCCTCCGGATAGAATATATGTATACTGTCGCGCGTGATCAGCATGGTCACGTTGCTGAAATCACAGTACGGGCCCGCATCGCTGTCCCTTACATTGAACAGTTCACGGTTCCTGAGCACCATCGCCTTGATGATCTGATGATGGTCGCTGGTCAAATTCAGCTCTACATGCAGGTTATGAAGGCAGAAAAAGTCCGATTTTTGGCCCTTTTTTGGATGACTCGGGGGGACCACCCGTCCCTTGTGGATGACTTTGTAGATCCCGCGATCGATCTTCTGCACGAGACCCCTGTCTACCAGTTTTTTCATGTCTTTTGAGACGAGACGCTTGTCACGGCCGGTCTGTGAAATCACTGTCCGGACAGTTGAGCTCTGTTTCAAGATATCTACAATTTCTTTCAATCTACCCGGCAAGTCATCCTGTTTTTTGGATGACTTTGTGTAACTGGATGACTTTGTGGATGACTTCATGCCGCCCTCCCCTGATTATCAAAACTGTTCATCCGTTCTGTACAATCGTCACAGAGGTCTTTGTCAGGGTCGGTCTTGGCCCCGCAGTAGATGCAATTCCCGGGCTTTTTCGGCTCGTCTTTGAGCTCTTCTTTGACTTTCTGAAAGTACTTGTCCGGGCCTTTTTTAGGACGGTCAAACACAGGAAAATAGATGTTGCTTACACCGTTTTTTTCTTTCCTGACAAGCCCGTGCTGGATCAGGATTTTCACTGGGTAGAATAAGCTGTTTGAGTTTTGCTTGATCGCTTTTCCCAGCTCAGAATTGGAGATCCTACCGGCCTTCTGGATCGCTTCCAAGGCTTTCTTCTGTAGTTTTGTCAGGTTGCACCGGTACTTCTGGACGCCTGTTTTGGATGACTTAGAGGATGACTTTTTGCGCGTTTTCCTATTGGAAACAGGATGACTTTGTGCAACTGGATGACTTTTTTTGGATGACTTGGATGACTTCTTCTTGGGCTTCTCCTGTTTTGGCTCGTCAATCGGAAAAATTGAGTTTTGCTTGATCGCCTTCTGGATCGCTTCCAAGGCTTTCTTCTGTAGTTTTGTCAGGTTGCACCGGT
>CAZQXW010000118.1:0-3226 GCA_964597365.1 uncultured Thermoplasmatales archaeon
AAGAAAATGAAATATTGTTTAAGGAGTGAAGAAAATATGTCAAAACCGAAAAGAAAATTTAGTAAAAGGCTGTTGTCTATGGCAGAGTTCGAAAATGACGGAAATGGTAAAAGTTTCCAGTTTCAACGCGGATATAAAAACAAAGAAGGAAATTGGGTCAATGAGGATATAACTTTGTTCTCTAGGGACCTGTTGGACCTTAAAGAGTTGTTGGATTTCATGGAGGAAACGGATTCCAGTATTTTTGAGTCAGCGGATTCTAGCCCTAAAGTTGAGAATATTGAGGAGTAGTTTTTTCCTCTTTTCTCTTATTTTTTTTAAGGTGATGTTAATGTTATGGTTGTCTTTGATGGTAATGTTTTTTTTTGGTTGTTTTGTTGGAACTTTAGTATCTGTTTTATGGTTGGTGTTTATAAATGCAAAAGGGATTAAACTTGAATTTAGACAAAAAAAATAAATGGTCTTTATTACGCAATTTTGATTTTAATACTGTTTTTGAGTTTTTAGATAAGGGAAAATTGTGTAGCCCTGAACATATTAATCTTCGTGTTGAACCTTGTTGTCGATGTGGTAGTATTTCAAAGTATGTTGTTGTCAATGTTTTTACTAAAGAATATCTTACTGTAAAGTTGTCTGTTGATTTTTATTGTAAAAAGTGTTTCGATGAAAAAATATCAAAAAATATTTAATTTTATTATTTTTTTTTCTATTATTATATTTTTTTTATATTCGTTTTTTGTTGATGGTGTCAGTTTTGTTACTAGAAGGGATAAAATTCAGGAGTATTTAAATGATGGTAAAATTGTTCCTTCGTATCTTTATAATGGACCGCTTTATGAAGTTGTTGAATATAGATTTGGTGATAATGTTATCTTCTGCCCTATTATTGCGATAGCATATTTATTTTATCTTCTTCAGTTGAAAGATTAATAGTATTTAAATGTTGATTGATATGGTTGTGTTTTCGATGTTTATATACTAAAAAAATATACGGTTTTTTTAGAAATGTTTTGATAGGAGAGAAAAAAGAAAATGTTTGATAGATTGTTAAACAAGGTATATGAACTTAAAGACGATAAATCAGGGTCTGCTGTTGGTTTTATCTTAGGTTTGTTAATCATAGGTCTTATGGTTGCAAATCTAGCCGGTGAGTTTGCTTATGAAGTTATAACGGCTAGTGAAAACAGTTCAGTTGTCGATGTTCCAGGCGGAAGTATTATGTTAAAAATACTCGCCTTTGTGTTCTTTGCTATACCCGTTGCTATAAGTGCCAAAGCGATAAATTAAAGATTTAAAGAATTTTAGATCATGATAATATCTAAAATTTTTTTTTCTTTCTTTCTGTGTCTATCAAAATTTTTTGGAAGTGGTTAGAAAATGGATAATTTTAATAAAATGAATAAAAAAGATAAATTTTTGTTAATTTTTGGGACTATAACTTTTTTTATGATTTTGTTTAGTCTTGTTTTTGTTCCAACTGGAAGTGCTTATACAATGATTCCAAGACCTGGACCTATTACTTATTCTACTGCTGGTTTGACTAATGATTCATTGAGGGTAAATTTTCAGGTTTTAAGTGATGGTGAAACATCTGGTTCTTGTGAAATTAATATGCAATATAAACAAAGTAGTTCTTCAACTTGGATTGATTATGATAATTTATGGTTTACTTGTGTTTCTGATTATAACCCTGTTGAATTAATACCAGTTGATACCTTTGGGGTATCTGGAGAAGTATATGACTATGATTGGCAGTATAATTCTACTCTTTATAATATGGAGGATGGAGGGAATTTTTCTTGTCAGGAGTGGGGTGATACTTTTTATAAAGGTTCTGACTCTGATTGGGCTATATTTTATCATGATGAAGATGACGAAATGTTCCCATGGAAAAGTTTTGTTAATGGTGAACCTGCGAATAATTTAGAGAATTTGTCGGCAGGTGAAGAATATTATTTTCATTGTGATGATAATGCAGAAATATATTTTGATTTTGATAATATAGAAGTTGATTTAGGGGAACCTGCTGTAAATATTCCTTTGAAGTTTGATAGTTTATCTCCTGGGACTGAATATGATTTTAGATGTAAATTAATAAATAGTGTACATACGGTTTATAGTAATATTTTAAGTTATACAACCAAATCTTATGGTATATATGATTTTATTGACTCTTTTTACCCTAGTGATTTTCAAACAAATATTACGATGGGGGAAGATATAGTAGTTAATTCAAAAACAGATATGAGTATTCAAGATCTTGATTGTTTTGCATTGGTTGATGGTGCTGCAGTTCCTTTAGTAAGTTATGATAGTAAACATTTTGAAATGGATTCGAGTTGGTCTCCTGGTGAAACTTGTAGATGGTTTATAAGAGTAAAATATAATAATAATAATTATTATTCTGATTATTTAAGATTTGACACTAATCAATATATTGATGGTATTTTAACATCTTATGAAAGTATTGTAAATAGTTTTACTCCTGTAGATGGTGAAACTGATGTTCCATATAATGGGGCAAAGTTGATTGAATTTAATATTTCTTCGACTTTGGACCAAGATGCGCATATATATCTTTTTGATGCGGATGGCGATTCGAATTTAGGAAATAGAATTATAAGATATGGTCAGGATAATACAGATTTTTATGTTTCCCAGCGTTCGGGGTGTTTTGAATGTAATAAAACTTTTCATTGGTATTATATTTTAATGTATGAGGATGATGTTCCAAATTATGATTATATTAGTCAGTTGCCTGGTTTGGTTTCTGATGTGTATGTAAGCCCGGTTTATACTTATACCACTGCTGAATGTGTGCCAGGTGATAATAAACCGGTGATAAGTTATCATGGATATAGTTATGAAAATGGAGTTTTAACGATTTCAGGGTATGTAAACGATGAAGATGGGAGTTTTATTACAATGTATTTGGCTTATAATGGTGTTATTAAGGAGAAAAAAACCGGTTACGGAAATTTTACTTTTGATTTTAGAGTAACATCTTTGCCTGATGAATATTCAAGTTTTAGATTAATGGCTTATGATGGTAGCCAATGGGGGGAAAAAATCGACTTTGAGGTTCCCCAGGATATAATCGACGATTTTAGATATGTTACTAGGACTGGTGTTGGGCATGATTATGATATGATTATCGGTTTTGTTGCTGTTTTAACTATTGCTTGTTTATTAGGTGTTTTGGCTAGTGGTGTTGGCGCTATTTCTG
>CAZQXW010000119.1:0-3216 GCA_964597365.1 uncultured Thermoplasmatales archaeon
GCTTTTTTCACAACCTCGACTGCGGCATCTTTGCCGTGAAGTTCCGTGAAGACCTCAGGGATTCCATCCATGATGCCTATTTCAGGGATAACCTTACAGGCATCTATGCCAGCGGCTTGCAGGAACTGGATGTGTACAATTGTGAGTTCAGGATCGATATTGACTCCCTGAAGCCGGGTGCAAAGATCTATGGGGGTATATACCTGGATAATTGTTCAGGATATTTTGTGGAGGATAATGTATTTATAAGTTCTGAACCGCTTAGTGGTACTAACACCGCAATCGGTCTTACCATCAACAATTCAGGCGAGGCTTATAACCTGATCTATAATAATAGATTTGAAAAACTATATATCGGAACCCTGGCACAGAATTATAACCGGAGTGAAGTGCTGCAAGAAGGGCTGAAAATATCCTGCAATGATTTCACCCAGAATGAATACGACATAGTTGTTACCGGGTATGAAGGGTGTGAAGAATGTGGTATTGCCCGTTACCAGGGGTATCTGGATGACCCTTCGGGGAATTTGTTCAGCCACGAGGGAGACCACCCTACCAGTGATTATGATAATCAGATGGCGCTGGTGAATTATTATCATCACAGAATTGATCAGAGCGGTGATACTTTATCGTCGAGATGGATACCAAAGTGGTATTCAGATAACACGAATCCAATATCTACTAATATTGAGTGGAGTGATACAGCTTGTGTATCAAACGTTGGACATAAAAGGGACAATGTATTTCTAGACAGTATTTATGTTTATTCAAATAACAGTATAATGCTGGTCTCTAATGACTTATCAAATTTAGTTGATGGTGGCAATACCAGTCTATTAGAAGCAGACATAACATTGGCACAGCCTGAAGATGGACTAAATCTCAGGGATAACTTATTGAATAAGTCCCCTTATTTATCTGATACTATAATGATTCAGGCTATGAATAAGGAAGATGTTCTGCCCCCAGTCATGATTAAAGAGATCATGATTGCAAACCCCCAGAGCGCTAAATCAAGAAGGGTGATGCTAGCTATGAGTGACAGGCAGAATCCTATCCCCTCTTACATGGTTGATGAAATCCTAACAGGAAAAGATACCCTGGCTCACAAAGAACAACTTGAAGCTGAACTCTCCTACTGGGCTTCTCAAAAAGAATGGGCCATGAACAGGCTTATCGCTCTTTATAGAAGCGACAGTTCAGGTGTTCAAACAGACAGTATAATTGCCCTGCTGGAAAATAACAATTCCCTGCAGGCAAGATACCGCCTTGTTTCTAATCTATTATCAGCAGGCGATACTTCTGAAGCCAAAATGACCTTAAACAGCATTCCCAATGAATACGATCTTTCAGTATTGCAATCTGCCAATCATCAGAAAATGAGTGAATTGATCGACATCTATATTGAAATGATAGCTGATACAATTCACATTTCAGAACTGGATTCAACGCAAATAAACAAATTAACTCAATTGGCCCAGATCGAAAACCTGCCCGGGTGTTATGCACGGAACCTTTTACATTTCCTGGATAGCCTGGAAAACGGGCCTTACTATATTCTTCCCTCAGGTCAGATTAAGTCCACAGAAATTGATAACTCATCAACCGATGACGGAAGTCTCACTGAACCACCCCTACTCAAGATATATCCAAACCCTGCTAAAAATCACTTAATAATCGAATATAACATTGATGAACGCGATGGAAATGGTGCCTTTAGGATATATTCCTCAGAAGGGAGAGTTATTTTCAGCAGTAAATTGGCGGAATGGGAGAATTACCTGATCATTAGCACAAAATATTGGATACCGGGTGTATATTTCTATAACTTTATGACACAAAACACAACAAAAAACGGAAAGCTGATTATTGTAAAATAGAAATGATAACAATTAGAATGAAAGTGTTATTGATCTTACTGATTTTTTTAGTCACAAATGTATGTTCCGGGCAGCTTTGGTACTTCAATAACATTTATAATCCTAATAACACCTGGTCAAGCGGGTTGAGTGTCGCTGGTTGCAATGGAGGATATTTTGGATGTACAATTTCAAGCGATAGTATCTCAGGATACTATTATAGCACCTGCACTTTCAGGATAAATGGTGATGGTGAAATACAATCATGGAAATGTTTTGGTAAAACCGGGTATGACTACTACCCAGGATACTACGGTTCAATGATTGCATCGACTAATAGTTATCTACTATTTGGATCTGTTAATGATCTGGCCAGTGGATTATCGAAAGGCATTTTATATAAATTTAACTCTACTGGCGATACTTTATTTACTAAATGCTTTACAAGTGACACATATAATAGGCTGATTGGAAGAACAACAGCTGAAACGTGGGACTATGGATTTGCTTTACTTGGTGAAGTGTCAGAATGGTCTAATTACAGTAACCTTGTGCTCATAAGGACTGATTCACTGGGTAACGAACTATGGAGAAGTCATTACGGAACAGATATTGACGAAAATGCTAATTCCATAATCCAAACACCCGATTACGGTTTCGTTTTTGGTTGCTGGAGCAGGATACCCGGAATCAATAATACCGCTGACCCTTTGATATTTAAAACCGACAGCCTCGGCAACCTGGAGTGGTCGCTCAATCTTGGCGGACCCTATAAAGACGACAAAGCCATGGTCTGCAACACCCATGATTCATGCATTATGGTACTTACGGCCTATGCTGATTCGATGTATACTCCCGAATTTGCCTACACCAGGATCAACCTGATCAAGATTGACTTGAATGGGGATACCATCTGGAACAAGAAATATGGGCCTAGTAAACCAGTAAACTTTGTGTCAAACATCATTGCTCTTGAGAACGGGGACTTCATTGCCTGTGGGTATGCCAAGTACTCAACCTACCTGGATCCTGCCGGCTGGATATTCAAGTTTAGTCCGGATGGTGACAGTATCTGGTACAGGGATTATTATTACTATCCCTCCAGCCCGGTCTATGGCCACAACTACCTTTATGATCTTTCCCTGGCAGGCGATAACGGTATTGTTTCAATTGGCCAGGCACATACTTTCCAGCCGCCGGATAACATCCAAAAAATGTGGGTGCTCAAAGTGGACAGCATCGGTTGTGAGTTTCCCAATTGCTGGGTGGGGGTTGAGGAGGACGGGAAGACGGGAGGACGGGAGGACGGGATGGTTGTCATTTTTCCTAACCCTGCAAGGGATGAGGTGACCATTGC
>CAZQXW010000120.1:0-3158 GCA_964597365.1 uncultured Thermoplasmatales archaeon
GGAGACATAATATCTCCTGAGTTGAGAGAGAACTTGGCAAATAATTGCAAATTGCTACATGATGAAGATTTTGGCGATTCCGATGATGATATCCACCGTTTGACTCTAGTAGAAATAAACAAAGAAGACTATGAAACATTTAAGAATCGGCTTTATGATAAATTGAAAAACATTTGTAAGATAAAATAGTTATTAAAGAGAATTGAATTAATACTCCGATGAATATCTGCATACAAATAAAATATAGATGTTCTGAATGCAGTGCTTCTCCTGCTGAAGAGGATTAACTCACCATGTCTGTTAAATTTTTAGCTATTATTACGAAATCTTAATATTGCTTTTTTGTTACCTCTTTTTATTAGGGGAGTTTATTTGATGAACAAAAAAATTATAGTAACAGGTTTAGTTCTGTTATTGACAGCAACAGTTTTTAGTGGATGTGTTGATGATAAAAACACAGATGATAATAAACAGACTACAGACATTGATGATAACACTGCTAAAACGTATACAATTAATACGAATTACCCACGTGATCATCTAGGTTTAAACGATGAGGGAGAAGCCGCTTTTACTTCCGCATGCAACAGATATAGTGAACTAAAAGCAAGTATGACAGATGAAGAGGCTAGAACGGCACTTGTTGATGAGTTGAACAGTGGTTTTGATTTTGTTAAAGAAGCAAGCCTGTCAGAGGATGGCTATACTATTGCTGTGATTTTTGAGGATGATACCGCTGCTCTTATGATCACCTACCAGATGTTAGATTCAGAAGATGAGAATGCTAATACAGGTTCTCAATTCAGCATCTATAATACAAATACTAAACCAATTAAAGATTCATATTATAACGATAAAATAACATATATCAAGGCAGAAGAAAAATATTTAACTCCTTTAGCTTCTAAAGTAGATGCTTCAGATGATTGTGATGTTGATTTTGTTGTTCCTCAATCTAAAAAAGTACTCATTATAAACGCAGCATCATTGTGTAACCCTTATTGGTCAAGTTATGAAGAAAGAATGGTTATTGATTCATTTCAGGAAAACAGTTGGACATTAAATGATATAGATATTAAAAAAAGATCATCTCTTAACGATGGGAATTTAACACCCGATGATTATTTTGATTACTTCGACTACGGCATAATTATGTATATAGGACATGGAGGGTATTGCAGCGGTTATGAAGGCTCAATCCCCGGTCATCATTATTTAGAGTGCTGCGATATTAAAGTAAATTTTACAAGTATTGTTGGTCAGGAAAGGCTTGAGCAATATCGAACTTGGAGGGATCAGGGAAGATTGATTTACGGAGGTTATTATACGGATGAAGCTGAAACAGAATGGGAATGGGAACTTTATATTGATACAGATCTAATAATGGAACATGCAAAAATAGATCCAGGTACAATGATATATATGGATTCTTGTAACTCAAATAGAGCAGCTGATGCATATCTAAATAATGATGCAGGGTGTTTTTTTGGATTTGATTATAAAGCAGATAGCAAAGCATCAGCAGGGGCTTTTTACGCGTTAATAACGGCGATGGTTAATGAAGGGATCGCTCAAAATGGTGCGGATGCACTTAACCAGTTAAGTGATGAGATTAGAACATCCAGCGGTGGTGGCAAACTTCAAATATATGACAACAGAAAAGATGTTTATCTTCCAAGTTTTGGAAAACTAATATTACAACCAGATTCACCACCATCTGGAACAAGCTATTATGAAATTGAGTTTTTACCATATGGAACAACAGAAACATTAAAAATTAATGCTGGTGAAGAAATAGAATATGATGGGGTAAGCCCAGTTGATACAACAATTAATATCAGGGCAAAAGGGTCCACTGGAAACATCGTTGAAACAGGGATATACAAACCAGAATTACTCTCAGGTGAAAACGAATTATTCACCATTAACACATGGGATACCTATGGTATAATTCTTGACGTCGATCCAACAACTGTTGAACCAGATGGAACATCCACATCTACAATAACTGCTACATTGAAAACATGGAGAGATACTGATATATTAGAACCCACGGGTGATGCTATTCTATGTAAAGAGATAGAATTCATAACAAACCTTGGTTTTTTCACAGAATCAGAAAAAGTATACACTAATCAATATGGAAAAGCAACTATTGAAATCGCAAGCAATGATGAAGGAACAGCAACAATTAGAGCAATAATAGAGGAAGACGGCGTTGAGTCATATAAAAACGCCCAAGTGACCTTTGGTGATGTAGCATATAATTTTAGATTAGTAAGCTGGGAGTCTCAAGATGTATATGACTCAGGATTTGGTGAACCAAGGACTACTTATTATCACAACTGTAGATACTGGCTAACATTTAAATCAATAGAAGGCGTTGAATATTACAAAATAACTGTTAAAATAAATGGACAGGAATATGTATCTGGAGGATATAGAAATGACCAAGAATTTATTACAGCTGGAAAATATCAGCCAACATGGGATCCGGACCATATACCTGCAAACGCGATTGAAGACTACAATAACGGAACAAGATTCCTAGAACTAGAAGGTTTATCTCACTCAGGTGGATCAGATGGCAACTATAATTATGCGGATATTACTGAAAAACAAAATAATCTTTTAACATTTCTAGAAGGATGCACAGTTGAAATAGAAGCATATACTGATTATTAATAAAAACGTAAAAAAAAACATGCAAATAATGAAGAGCATAAATGCAGGTTTTCTCCTGTAAAATCCTTCTACCACACTAAGTCCGTTAAATTATTTGATCCGACCGCTTCTTGTTATTTAAGGTAAATTTTCCCTTAAAATTTGATATTTTATCTTGTTTTACCAAATCTTCAAGAATTTGTTTTATTTCATTCTTATCAAATTTTAAAATTGATGCGAGATCATTTAATGAACGCGGTTTCTTTTGAATAAACTCAATGATTAGTTTTTCTAAAATCTCTTCTTCTGCTAATCTTAAAAATTCATCATAATTTGGGAATATTACATTGTATTCACTTACTAATTCATCTAATCCAATAAAAAAATATGATAACCATGCTTTATTTTCATCTAATTTTGCTTGTTTTTGAATTTCTTTCTTAATTATTTCTACATTAAGACCATGGGAAAATAAAGTAAACATATCTTCTCTA
>CAZQXW010000121.1:0-3134 GCA_964597365.1 uncultured Thermoplasmatales archaeon
TCCTGCACGCGATAAATTCGGAGAAATCACCAGCTCGATGTGCGGAATGTGGGCCGTGTGCCTCGTCGCCGCGGCGTTGCTCGCGCCGACGCCGGCGTCGGCGACGCGCACCGTGCCGGGCCTCGAGCGCCCCGGCCTCGGGCCGCCGACGGCGGCCCTCGACGAGCTGCTCGACGCGCCCGCCGTCGCCGACCAGGCCGGCCGACTGCCGCTCTACACCACCGTCGACGCCGTCACCCTCGGTGGCGCCTCGAGCCTCGGGGCCGACCAGGTCGGGGCGGTGATGGCGCGCCAGCGGTATCGGCTGCACCTGCTGTCGGGATAGCAGTGCCAGGCCCGACGATTTGGCGATTTTGAAGTGTTGATCACGAGGTGGGGTGGAGCTTCCTCGAGAATGTGGCCGGGGCATGAGACCTTGGCGGCCAGACGCGCGCCATTCCTCCGGACTGCTACCATGATGAGGTGATAACGCAAGCAGCTAAAGGAAGAACGCTCTTCTCTTTAGCCGCCGTGTGCCTCGTCGCCGCGGCGTTGCTCGCGCCGACGCCGGCGTCGGCGACGCGCACCGTGCCGGGCCTCGAGCGGCCCGGCCTCGGGCCGCCGCCGCCGGCCCTCGACGAGCTGCTCGAGGCGTCCACTGTCACCGAGCAGGCCGATCGACTACCGCTCTACACCACCGTCGACGTCGTCACCCTTGGCGGGGCCTCCAGCCTCGAGGCCGACCAGGTCGAAGCGGTCGTCGCGCGCCAGCGGTATCGGCTGCACCTGCTCTCGGGTCAGCTCGCGCGCTCGGACGAGCTCGCGTGGGGCCCGAAAACCGCTACCGGGCTTTCAACCAGCCTCGTCGCAGACAAGCATCTGAAATGGAGGCAGTTAGAGCCGAAACCGCATAGGCGGTCTTATCAGGGCCTCTGGACCGACCCCACCACAGGTCTCGCCTACGCCAGAAACCGCTGGTACGACGCACGGTCCGCGAGCTGGTTGAGCGAGGACCCAATTGGGGCGGTGGATAGCCCGAATTTGTACGCCTTTGTGGGGTGGGGGCCGCAGGCGGGAACGGACCCGATGGGGCTGTCCGTAGCCCAGATGCTGGCGGAGGAGGAATATGAGAATGAACTCGCCTTCCTCGAATCAATGTCCCCTGAGGAGCGCGAGGAGTACTTGGCGGGGAAAGAGAAGGGGCATCGTCTGGCAGCGAGTGTGCTGGTAGGGTTAGTCCCGGGTCTTGGGGAGATTCACGACTACTCGCAGCTTGCCACAGGCCGAGACTACATCGCGGGCGAGCCTCTATCGGACTCTGACAGAATTTGGGTGGCAGGCGCGCTCGCCACACCGGTTGTCGGCGGGAGAGTCACGCGTTGGCTTGGGGATACGCGAGCTGGAACGTGGCTAGGCAGAAAGGCCGGCGAGGCCACTGAATGGACATTTCGGAAAGGCGTGGTGGCTGTTGAAGGGATGGCCACCTGGTGGAAGCAACGCCGACAGCTGAAGGCAGCGCAACGTCTCGGGGTCTTGGGCGCGGATTCAGTTGTCGCTGGCGATCTTGTGAAGGAGCTCGCGGAGGCATCCACGTATGGCTCTGGTGATCGGATGGTCATCGGCCGCTGGTTGAAGGACGACCCTGGGAGTTTTGAGAGGATCGCTCAGGCGGAAGGTGGCGTTTTCTACAATCTCCCCGCTGAAGCATACGAGGCTCTTGGTGACACGCCTTCCAAAAGAAAGGCGCTTGCTGATGCGGTGAATGAACAGGTTTTTCGCAATCAGATGGAGCGGGGAGTTTCCAGGATTGTGTTCGTCACTGGCGAAACCTACGAGGAGGTGCTTATGGATGCTGTGGGTAGCGCACGCAGGAACGAGGTCATGTTCCTGCAGGAAAACGCTGCCGAGTTTGGTTACGTCCTCGACGAGGACAACTTCGCTTGGATAAGGGCTGCAGGGGAATGACACACAGTGTCCGCGCCCAGGAGTTCCTGACGACCGTCCGGGTCAAGCTAGGAGCTGCAGCAGGCAACATGGGTGCCGCTATCGCCGACTTTCAGGAGCTTGCCTCAGACATTTTTATTGCGTTTGTGGTGCTCGGAAATCTCAAAGTCAAAGTAGTAGCGCAAAGAGACTATCTGGAATACAGATTAGGCCCAAGGAGCGCACCGAACGAGCTTGGGGACAAGGTCGATGGTGTGCGGATGTGGTTTTCGCCGGAGACGATCAGAGATTTCGTGAGCGGTTGTCCGCCTGTGTGCGAGGAGGAGATTTTCAGCAAGTCTGATCCGATAAGCCCGGCCGATTCTCTTACTCGTTTTGGGAAGATGATCTCCCCAATCTTGACTGATCTGCAGGCTTTGTTTCATCCAGACGGATTTGGCCAGAATCGCAAGAGACTGCAAGCCTATGAGTCGGAACGCATTGCGCAGATCATAGAGATATCCAGACGAAGGTACCCCCACATTTAGTGATAGCATTGCCAGGCCCGACGATTTGGCGATTTTGAAGTGTTGATCACGAGGTGGGGTGGAGCTTCCTCGAGAATGTGGCCGGGGCATGAGACCTTGGCGGCCAGACGCGCGCCATTCCTCCGGACTGCTACCATGATGAGGTGATAACGCAGGCAGCTAAAGGAAGAACGCTCATCTCTTTAGCCGCCGTGTGCCTCGTCGCCGCGGCGCTGCTCACGCCGTCGCCGGCGTCGGCGACGCGCACCGGGCCGGGCCTCGAACGGCCCGGCCTCGGGCCGCCGCCGGCGGCCCTCGACGGGCTGCTCGAGGCGTCCGGCGCCGCCGACCACGCCGACCGTCTCCCGCTCTACACCACCGTCGACGTCGTCACACTGGGCGGCGCGTCGAGCCTCGAGGCAGACCAGGTCGAGGCGGTGGTGGCGCGGCAGCGCTACCGGCTGCACCTGCTGTCGGGCCAGCTCGCGCGCTCGGACGAGCTCGCGTGGGGCCCGAAAACCGCTACCGGGCTTTCAACCAGCCTCGGAGCAGACAACCGTCTGGATTGGAGGCAGTTAGAGCCGAAACTGCATAGGCGGTCTTATCAGGGCCTCTGGACCGACCCAACCACAGGCCTCAGCTACGCCAGAAACCGCTGGTACGACGCACGCTCAGCTTCGTGGCTGTCGGAGGACCCGTTGGGGC
>CAZQXW010000122.1:0-3090 GCA_964597365.1 uncultured Thermoplasmatales archaeon
TTTTTCATATATTCGGGAAATTCAGCACTTTTGTCTATATTTTCCCAATTTTCTTTAAACCAATCATGAAGATTTTCAACTCCTTTTTTAAATCTTGTTTGAGGTTTATAATCAAGTATTTTCTCGGCTTTTTCAATCGAGGAAAGAAGCTGTTTTTTTACATCCCAGTTTCTAGATTTTGTGTATTTAATCCCATTTGCATTTCCTGTAAGACCGTTTACCATATCTGCCATATCAACTACTTTTGTCTCAACTGCAGAGCCTAAGTTTATCGCCTCACCGATTGCTTCGTCTACAACACCCATAGAAAGAAGACCATTAACAATATCTCCAACATATGTCCAATCCCGTGTTTCACTGCCGTCTCCTGTTATCGGTAGTGGCTGCTGATGCATTGCCCAGTAAAAGAAATTAGGAATGACATTACGATATTTCCCAGGAACCTCTCCAGGTCCAAAAACATTGAAAAACCTTGCATTTACAATTGGCATTTTATAAAGATTATTAAAATAATTTGTGTAAAGCTCGCCTAAAAGTTTTGTTATCTGATAAGGGGTATGCAGACTTATTGATATGTCATGTTCTTTAAAAGGCATTTTTGAGTCAAGACCATATACCCCACACCCTGATGACGAATATACAAATCTTTTAATATCATTTATCTGAGCATACTGTAAAGTCTTTAAAATCCCAATGCCGTTTACAAGAAGATCTGTCTCAGGACTGTCAACGCTGTTTTGATTTGCAAAATGAGCTGCAAGATGAAATACATAAGATGGTTTTTCCTTAAACACTCTTTTTAAATCTTCATCATTTAAAATATCGCCTTTTACAAAAGAAATGTTGTCGGCTTGCGGTATATTCCATTCATATGCGGAGGATAAATTATCTAAGATAATTACATTGTAAGCATCAAGCTCTGCTAGCCGTTTGCACAGATTACTTCCGATACAGCCGGCGCCACCTGTGACTAAAATAGTCTCTCCATTATATTCATTATATTTTCCCATACTTTTTCACCTCAAAAAAAAATTTAGGCAAGAGTTTTAACTAAGCTTTTTACTTTTTCATCAAGTCTATAATGCCATCTCATCCAATCGACGGTTCTTTTAATCCCTTCCTCAGGATTAATCTGTGGATTGTGCTTTAGATCTCTTTCTGCTTTTGAAAAATCCATATGTTTTACTTTTGTAGTGTTCGGCTCGGCTTTTTTATATGTAACAATCGAGTCGTCTTTGTTGCAAGCAGATAAAATCATATCAGAATAATCTTTGATATCATGCTCCCATTCTCTTCTTCCACCTACATTGTATACCTCACCTGGGATGAAATTATCAACTATATTTGCAAAAGTATTGCAAGTATCTTCAACGTAATCAATAATTCTTTTATGTCCTTCATAAACTGTGTATGGCTTGTTATGCAGGGCATGGTAAATGAACTTTGGAATAAAACCACGGTAGGAATTGTATTCCTCATGAGGCCCATAGCAATTAACAGGCCTTACACGAACAGTCTCGGTTCCAAACATATTCGCAGAGTTAAGACACATGAGCTCTCCAGCCCATTTAGAAATAGCATAATCATTCATCTGATAAGTATCTTTAATTGGATTACCGATCATTACGTCCTCAGTCATCTCACCCTCGTAGTCTCCATATACCTCGGCTGATGAGAAAAAAATCATACCAAAACCATGTTTTTCCTGCATTCTTATCATATGTTTTGTGCCGACTACATTTGTGTCCCATAAGTTTTCATAATGAGCCTCTCCATTCCATCGACCATATTCTGCTGCGAGATGATAGACATAATCAAATGGACCAAATTTTTCAAAAACCCGTTCAATATGTCTATAGTTTCTTACATCACATCTGATATAATTTGGCAGTTCATGATTTAGTAAATCACATGCTATTACCTCATGGTCTCTGCTTCTCAGCTCATTTACTAAATTAGTACCAATAAATCCACTGCCTCCAGTTACAAGTATCTTTTTGCCACTACTCATGTGTTTTTTCCCTCCAAAATATCAACTATCTCTTTTCCACTAGTGCCATTTCCAAAAGGATTCTTCCAAACCTCTTTTTTATTAATCATAATTGAAACAAATTCAGCGATTTTCTCAGGATTAGTACCAGCAAGAATATTTGCTCCAACATCAACAGTTTCAGGTCTTTCTGTGTTATCTCTAAGAGTAACACAGGGTTTTCCTATTATGCAGGTTTCCTCCTGAACACCTCCTGAATCAGTTAGAACAAGTTTTGCATTTTTTTCTAATTGAAGAAAATCAAAAAAATCAACAGGATCAATCACATCTATCTCATCACTTTGCAAATCAAACTCTTGCATCATCTTTTTTGCACGGGGATGCATAGGATATATGATGGGCGAATCATACTTTTTCTTTAGCTCCAAAATCCCTTGAATTATTCCTGAGAAACGAGTCCTGTCATCAACATTTTCCTGACGATGAGACGTTACAAGGAAAAACTCGTTGGGTTTTAGTCCAAGCTCCTCTATAATATTTGCTTTTTCATCTGATATTTTCATATGCTGATGAACAGCATCGACAATGGTGTTACCTGTCACAAAAATATTGCTTGGTTTTATTCCTTCACCTATTAGGATTTCTTCAGCTTTCTTGGTTGGAGCAAAACAAAAATCAGAGATATGATCCGCAAGAACGCGGTTAATCTCCTCAGGCATACTCCTATCATAACTCCTGAGACCTGCCTCAACATGGCCGACTTTTATATGAAGCTTACTTGCCACAAGCGCTCCTGCAAGAACTGTGTTTGTATCGCCCTGAACAAGTATTACATCAGGCATTTCTTTCAGAAGTATTTCTTCTATTCCAACAAGCATCTTTGCAGTTTGAACTGCATGTGATCCAGATTCTACATCAAGATTATACCTTGCTTCAGGCAAATTCAACTGATTGAAAAAGACCTTATCCATGTTATAGCTGTAATGCTGACCAGTATGAAGTATGAAATAATCAAAATCTGAAGAAATTTTTTTTCTCTTCTCACACTCACGAATAACCGGACTCATCTTAATTATCTCAGGACGAGTGCCAATTATTAT
>CAZQXW010000123.1:0-3083 GCA_964597365.1 uncultured Thermoplasmatales archaeon
TGTGCTCGAAGCGGCCGGTGGGGTACCATATATCCACCTCCACCTCGTGAATGCCCGGGTTTTGGAAGGCATAAGTCGGGGAAAGCTCATTCGAAACGCTACCGGGGGCAAACTCATCGAAAAACCACCGGACACTGTCAGGGACAGGCCGGAAATTCGGGTAAAAGGTTATTGGGCTGAACTGGCACTGATCGCCTTCCCACTCGAAGCGGTAGAGGTAATCGAGGAGGATGTTGGGGAGACTCCACCTTGTATCCCTTCCGAGTAAATAAACACCATTATTAATATAGTCGCACTCCAATCCTTTTTTCCATGGGTCATTAATTACGCCTATAAAGTATTGATAATTTGGAATATCAGAAGGAGTAGAAACATATATTTTCCCATCATTAGAAAGTTGCAAGTTAGTTCCAGCCGCAGAGGATATTTCTATTGCGGAATTGATGAAAGAAGTCGAATCTGTAATATATTTTGTCTCATACTGATAAATATAATGATATCCAAAATTATAGAACGTCAGGTAAAGATATTTAGAGTCAGGAGAAAATTCACATGAATTTGCCGCAATGAAACCACCAGTATTATCTTTCTTGTTTATCATATATAAGTAATCAATTTCCCCGGTTTCACTATTAAAGGTGCATATTTCAAAAGATTTAAGATAGTGATATTGAATAGGAAGACCAGAAGCTTCATGCCCATTTACCAAATAGTTTTTGTCTGGAGAAATCTTAATATTCCCTCCATCCCCATTAATGAATTCTCGAAATACTCCGGTAGCACTGTAGACCGGATCAGGATGCACCCCTTCATGGTCAACTGAAATGCTAATATACCTGTCATCGTTATATAATCTTGTTACTACCCAATATGCATCCCCTGATCTCGTTCTGGTAACAAATTGACGGTCATGAGCCCAAGCACCAGCTTCATACTCAATATTTTTTATTTCAGTCACACCTCCCAAACCGCCTGCTAAGGACATATCAATTATAGAGTAATATAATCCTTTAGGCGAATTCCAATCCGAAACGGTAAATATATAATATTGGTTTTCTGTCTCAGGTACTTGGAAACTGATTGCCGACTGACTCCAACTTCCCCCAGGCAAGATATTATCGCCGTTCAACATAATATCTCCATCTCGATTCCACACTTTTCTCCCATTTGAATAAAACAACAAATTTCCAGAGGAATCACTCATGATAGTTCCGTTATCAAAACCTTCTTCATATGTTTCTGGTAACCAGGCCACAGGTTCACCTTCATTGAACTTTAAACCTGCCCAATTACCAAAGATCCAGTTATCCGCTTGATGTTGAGAATATAAGCTAATCACCGAAAATATTTGACAAACCCAAAGAATCAATATTTTTAATATCATTGTATAAACGAGTATGATTTAAGACACAATATCAGAATATTTCCTTGATATTGTGTCTTGTAGCTTTAATTAGAAGTTTACCACAACATCCGGAAAAGTATCTCCTAAGAGTTGGGCGCATGTTCCAGTTACTCCGGGATTTTTCTCGTAGCAACAGATTGTTGAGGGTAGGCATCCTCCTCTGACGGCAGCATATACAATGAACTCCTCATTTTCAGTACACGATGGCATGGGAAATGAAAAATCATGCTCGAACGTATCTCCGTCCTCCGTTGCACAAAGATTCTCAGTTACAACATAATTGTCAGACACCCTTACGACTGTAATACAAACTTGGTACCCCATCCCTGCGCAGCATTCTTCACACTGATCATTCCAACTAACTGTCACATAGCCATAAGATTGGGAATAGACGGACAATGTCCCCAATATCATTATTGACACAATTAAAATTATCTTTTTCATTGGTTTGAAATTTTAAAATTAAGAAATATCAGAATGGAGGTAGTTGATAAGAACGTCTAAAGAGAAATTGTTTTTCGGGGACGGATTGCCCCCTAAGGAGGGTGAGAGCTATTCCTTATTGTAATGCTATTTTGGGGAAAAATAAACCAACTCTTGAACTCAACAACAATCTTACCTTTAAAAGTATCATAATCAGTATATTTAGTGCGAGAGGACATTGGCTTGGCTTTGTACTAACTAATCGGAAAACCAGTAGCCGTGTAATACAAATTTAACGAAATAAGATATTAAGAGCAATGTTTCTCAGTTTTCCTTTATTGAATGGCTATTCATGGCATCATGGATGTAGCAATATTCCTAACTGAAGCCTTTGTATAACAATGTTTTCAGCTATCTTTATCTGGTAGTAGAAATGAATTATAGTGACAGCCGGGTTTTGATAAATTACTGGGGCTAACACAGACGGCAGCCGGCCATGCTCTTTAGCTCTTTGAAAAGCTTTTACTCAGCCGTAAAATAAAGTGCCTTTAACGAGTATAATCAGAAAAATTACGGCCGCACGGCGCCTGCCGCCGGCCATTATCATTTTTAACGCGCTGCTGGTTTTTAGTTTGCCACGAATGCACGAATAGCATTGTTGGCTTATTTATATGTTACGTGTTGTGCGGTTAATTAAATCTTTCTATAGCTAACTGCTTACTAATTATTGATGCAGTTGACATAGTGCAATAGTTAACATTGTGGTGCTTAGTGCCTTTGAGTCTTCGTGGCAAAAAAAGGATCAGCCACAAAGGCACAATGACACAATGAACCACAATGTCCATTAAATAATCCTCAAACCGAATAATACTTTTATTGGTTATTGGTAAGCATAACTTAGCGGCCCTTAGAGCCTTTGCGTCCTGGCGGCAAAGGATCCTTAGCCACAAAGGCGCGAAGGCTCAAAGGAACGCAAAGTAGTGGGCAATAACACACAAACCGCACAACGCGTTTATATGTTATCGTTTTTAACGCGTTGCTGGTTTTTAGTTTGCCACGAATGCACTAATATTATTCGAACTCCATTCGTGCATTAGTGGCTTATTTATGTATTAGCCCCAATAACTTTTATGATGATTTTTGGAAAGTGCAGATAGACAAGTTGAAGATCATCTTACGATCACCACGGTTCCGACTATCGTTTGTTCTCCTTCGGCTCCGGGAATCCCTTCAACATTGAATGTGATCCGGTAGA
>CAZQXW010000124.1:0-2989 GCA_964597365.1 uncultured Thermoplasmatales archaeon
TGTTTTTTAAGGAGAAAAATAAGCTAAAATAAAACTACAGCGATAAGATATTTAAGTGCAGTTCTTCTACAAATTATGGTATTTTAAAAATAGGGGGTTTAATAATTGAATAAGGAAAAAATTTCAAAATTAATAATACTCTTCATACCATTAATTGTCATTCTGATTGGTTTATTAATTACTAATGGGCCATTATGGATATATTTTGCTTTAGGATTGTGGATTATTTTCTTTATTTTATGGACATATTTATTCTCAAAAATTTTTATAAAAATTCTTGCTTTCTCAATTGAAAAATTTGATAAGTTTTTTGAAAAGAGAAGAAAAAAATCAACCTCTCCGTTAAGCAAGAAAATTACAACTTATTGTAATAAATTTAATAAAATAATGTATTCCTACATTTTACCTATTATTGTAACTCTCTTACTATTTCTAACTATTTTTAACTACTCAAATTATATGGCAATGATGTCTACTATTAAAACTGGATTAAACAGAGGTGAATTTGAACAATTAGTGGATGATATTATTGAAGGAAAAAAAGACAATATATTAAAAACAAAAGCTATTCTTGCTTGGTTTGATGAAAATTCCCACAATATCTATAATGATTATCGGTTATGGAATGAAGAAACATTGATTGGTAAGTTTTATGACGGGCAGATTGAGCTATATTCTACATATCCATATATTGGCATAAGAACCTATAGTGATGATTTTGTTTTATGGGTTTTAACCAGCAGGTATGGACATTGTGGAGAATATGCAACATTTTTTAGAGAAATGGCAGACTATGCAGGACTAAAAGCTAGAAAAGTGTGTTCAGATGGAGAAAACCATTGTTGGGCTGAAGTATATATTGATGATACAATCGGATGGAAAGCCGTAGATCCAACAGCTGTTTTTTTAAATGAAGGAAAAAATGGTTATGATAGTATAAATCGCAGTTACATGAGATCTAGATTAGGTGGTAATCTATCGTATGTGGGTGCTCAAGAAAAAGGTGGTAACAATTACAATATAACGAGCTTATATACAACTGAAGTAAATATTACTTTGATAACTATGGATAAAGATGATAATTTAATACCTGGCGTGACCGTTAAACTTTTTTCAAATAATCGATATAATGAAGGTAGATATACTAACATAAAAGGCATTACAAATATTAATGGTAATTACACTTTTACTATAGGTATGGGTAATTATACATTTAAAGCAATTAAAGGAAATTTACTTGGTGAAAATTCTTCAATTTTTAGTAAAGAAATTTTACATAATACTATCAAGATATGTATGGAGTAAATATGATATGCAAAATCTGCGGAGAAAATGAAACAGACAATCCAGATGGTATTTGTGATGATTGTAAAGTTTCAATAATCAATAATGATGATATTCCACCTAACTTCTAATTTTACCATAATACTTTAATTTAACATGAATATATCAAAAAGGCTTTTTGAGAGAGGAGGCAGACAATGGTATTGACACAAAGTGAACTTAATTCTCATCTTTATCAGTCCGCAAATATCTTACGCGGTTCTATTGATAGTTCTGAGTATAAGCAGTATATTTTTGGAATGCTTTTTTTAAAGCGTTTGTCAGATCAGTTCGATGAGAATGTTGAGCGTATCAAATCTGAACTTGTTTCTGATGGAATTGACTCTGTAAAAGCCGAAAAGATAGCAAGATCTGATTCTTCTGAGCATCATGGTTCTTTTATGGTTCCAAAGCGTGCTCATTGGTCTGAAATTAAAAAAGTTAGTGTTGATATTGGTGCTGCAATAAATAAAGCATTTGAAGCACTTGAGCATGAAAATCCTTCTCTTGAGGGTGTTTTAGTTGCTATTGATTTTAATGATAAAAATCGTATTTCTGATGATGTTCTAAATAAGCTTATTTTGCATTTTAGTAAACATAGTCTTGGTAATTCTAATCTTGAAAGTTCTGATATCCTGGGTGGTTCTTACGAGTATTTGATTAAACATTTTGCTGATGATTCTGGAAAAAAAGGTGGAGAGTTTTATACTCCTGTTGAGGTTGTTAAACTTCTTGTCCGCTTGCTTAAGCCCACTGAGAGAATGAAAATTTGCGATCCTACAGTTGGCTCGGGCGGTATGCTGATTGAGAGTATAAAATATCTTGAAGAAAAAGGACTTGATAAATCCCGGGTTTCATTATATGGTCAGGAAAAAAACCTGAACACTTGGGCTATTTGTAAGATGAATATGCTTTTGCATGGTGTTTTTGATGCTCAAATCTTTAAGGGTGATACTATGGCTGAACCAAAGATAGTCGATGGTGGTACTCTTATGGTTTTTGATAGAGTCCTTGCTAATCCTATGTGGAATCAAAAAGAGTGGAGTCGTGAATGGCTTGAGAAAGGTGATCCATATAATCGTGTGAAATATGGTCTTCCTCCAAAGTCATCTGGGGATTGGATGTGGATTCAGCATATGACATCAACATTGAAATCTGATGGGATGCTTGGTATTGTTCTTGATAATGGTGTCTTGTTTCGTAGCAATTCTGAAAAGAAATGTCGCCAGGGTTACATTGATGATGATCTTATTGAAGCTGTGGTTGCTCTTCCTGCTAATTTATTTTTTAATACAGGAAGTCCAGGTACAATTCTTATTTTTAATAAAAATAAAAAAGAAAAACGTCGCGGTAAGATTTTATTTATTGATGCATCTTCTGAATTTGAAGAGGGAAAAGCTCAGAATTTTTTTCGAGAAAAACATATTTGCAAAATTGTTGATGCTTTTGATTCTTTTTCAGATATTGATAAGTTTTGTAATGTTATTTCAATTGAAGATGTCATTGAAAATGATTATAATTTAAACGTATCTCTTTATGTTGATACTACGGATCCTGAGCCTGAAATTGATGTAAGTACTGTAAATAAAGATTTAAAAAAGCTGATTAAATCTCGTGAGAAGAGTTATAAAGAAATGCAGGGTTATTTGAAAGAGTTGGGTTATTG
>CAZQXW010000125.1:0-2982 GCA_964597365.1 uncultured Thermoplasmatales archaeon
CATATATGGTAAGGGATGCTATTAGCAAGTTCAGGGAGATATTTCCTGATTGGGAAATAATGGAAGACAAGACCTTGGCGTCTCCAGAAGAGGGCGATATAGGTGGGTTTGTGTTCAATGGTGATTATTTAAATGACTTGTTCATAGATTGAGTATAACGGTGGGGCTAAATCATCGTTTTAATGTGGTTTAGCGTATGTTGTACCCCGTTTTTTTTCTTTGCGTTCTTATTCTAAATGAGATAATGATATGTCGGCTTTCAATTCCTTATAAGGAGTGGTACTCTGGTGTAAGCGACAAGTATTACGGACAATGTTTTATTGGACTTGCCTTGTCTGATTTTACAGGGGCTACGGGTAGCGTGGTGGACATGGGTATGCGAGGACTAAGGGTTGTCACTAATGTTGCTAATATGCCACATTGTATTCCGTGGAGGGCGGTGGATGATATAGAAGGTGCCATAAATAAGGAGTCTTCCAATATTGGTGTCAAGGATAATGAATTGGCAGAGATGGTTGTTGATGAGATGGTTATTGGGGCTAAGGGGTTTGACCTTAGTAAATTAATAATAGATAAATAGTATGAAGGTTGTCATTTTAAGTTTGGTGGATTATGCTGCTTCGGGGTTTAAGCTATTTGAGGCTGTTAAGCGCTATACTGATGTAGATATTAAGATGTATCGGTTTAGAAACCGCAATAAGTTTGGCCATCCCCAAGGTACTTTTGTTAATGATAATAATAGAGCGAGGGTGCAGCAAGACGTTGCTAATGCCGATATTATACACCTTAAGGGCGACTGGCCCCATGATGGTAGTTATTGTGGAATAGACCTAAAGAACAAACCTGTTATAATATCTGTTTCAGGCAGTCATTTTAGAAAGAAAAAATATGGAGGACATGGGAATTTCAAGATGTCGGCATATGATAACTGTGACATTAAGACGGCGATGACTATAGATTTGTGTTATGAAGACTTTTCTGATATATGGATACCTCACCCCATAGAGACAGAGGGGGTGCCAATCTTGTGGCGGTACAAAGAGATACCATTATTAACTCATAGTCCTTCCCGGAGAATAAGTCATAATACCGAATTTTTACTTGAGATTTTTGAGAAGATAAAAAAAATACGTGAAGTGGACTTGGCCCTATTAGAAGGGATGTCTTTTACTGAGGTGGATAATATACGCAAGAATAGCACTATATTTTTTAATCAATTTATGATAGGATTTTATAGCAATGCTGCTATTGAGGCTATGAGGTATGGCATTCCTGTTGCTGCATGGCTTTCTCCCGATCTGAGGTGGCCTAAGATGGATTATGATTGTCCTGTTTTTAGTGCTAATAGGGATTCAGATGAATGGGTTGCTGCATTAGATGACAGGTTGAGAAATAGGCATTTTATGACGGCATGGAGCAAGGAGACGAGGGAGTGGTGTGAGAATGTTCATTCATACAGGGTTGTTGCAAATAAGTTACTGGATTTATATAAACAATTATAAATGCAAGAAGGGATATTAAGAAGAAGAAATTTAAATAATATTATAAAAAATAAAATATGATAACAGTAGGATTGCCAGTATATAATATGAAGGAGATTGCGTGGCTTGTAATGGAGAGTTTGTGCAGGCAGCAGACCTCAGATCCGTGGGAACTTATTATTTTTGAGGAAGAACACAAAGGGGCTTGCGGAGATAAGTTCTTTAACGGATATAAGGGGAGGCTTACTGATGCTGGCTGTGTTAGGCTAACGTACATGACAGCTAAAGAAAAGAAGCCCCTATCTTATAAATGGATAGAGATAGCAAAAAAGGCTGATATTGAGAGCAAGATGTTTTGTATTTGTGGTGCTGACAACTATTATCAGCGGTTTATGGTACAGGATGCAGCAGATGCTTATAATGAAGGACACGATTGGGTTACTACAAGGGTGGGGTATTTTTATAATCTCCTGTCAGACCGTATGGTTAAGTTTGATATATCGGGCAATCCACATGCCAATACAGGATTACAGATGGCTGTTAGTACTAATCTGATACGAAACATACCCTATGCCGAGAAGCACAAGCTGATTGATAACTGGATGTTTAATTCATGTAAGCCGAAAAGAAAAAAAGCACTGATGAAAAATTTTGATTCACTTGCCACACACGGATACAATAATATAAGCAAGAACAGGGGGAAGATGATTGACAAGCATATGCCCCCTTTTTATAAGACAGCTGTGAGGCCAGCCGATATATTACCGGAAGATGTTGAGATAAGGTTGAGGAAGTTAATAAAAACCAGATAAATGAAGCATTTATTAGTAAGTAGGTTGTGGTTTGACAGTACCGACATGATAGACAAGTATCTTGATGTCGCACTCAATACTTTCATCCCATCCCTAAAGGCACAAACATGCAAGGATTTTGAGTTTGGCATTCTTATACGGGAGATTCATATCGACTATGTTCGAGAGAAGATAGGCATGGATTTTACTCCTTTCACGGGGGGTATTGAACAATATAGGGAGATACCCAAGAAATACGGATATACCCTACAGACCCGCCATGACTTTGATGACTGGATGAGGGAGGACTATATTGAAACCATACAACAAACCTACAGGGAAAACAAAGATAAGTATGATTCGTTTGTTATTCACGTGCAACCCATAAAGGTTACTTATCCAAACATGAAGGAGGTTGAGTTGTCTCCCTATCACGATAAGAGAATAAGCATGTTTGCAACTATGTGTCAGAGAGACCCCATTCATCCTGTTTACAAGGGGTCGCATGGGGGATTATGGAAGTTGGTGGATGGTGTTATTGAACTCCCTAAAGGATATACAAAGTGGGTACAGCATGAGAACACCGTTACTAACGCAAGACTTAAAAGCAAGGGCATACAGAAGGTGGGAAATATGAGGCTATACGACCCTGACCACAACTGGATAAGTGAGCGTAATATAGACCCTGTAATCAATGTGCTTACAAGGAC
>CAZQXW010000126.1:0-2953 GCA_964597365.1 uncultured Thermoplasmatales archaeon
ACCATGTGTTCTACGACTGAAATATATGCTTTATTAAATAACTTAGTTGTTACTTCAAATATTGGTTACATACAAACAAAAAATAGATGTTCTGAACGCATGTTTTCTCCTGTTGAACAGTGTTAATCAGGCAGGACCGCTAAATCTTAATTTCATAAATGACATATTTTGAATTAAAATTGTTTAATCGATGATTTTTTATATTAAGTATATTATTATATAATATATCGTATTAAAATGGTAGAGAAATGAGAGATTCTATGTCATCCAATAAAAAATCAAAACTACCAAGGGAATTCTGGTCTGTCAATGCATCAAATCTCTTCGAGCGAGGAGCATACTATGGGATGCTTGCCGTGTTTTCTTATCATCTAGTCTACAATGTAGGAATAGAGAGCTGGATGGTAGGAATTCTTACTGGAATTTCAATGGGCCTAATTAATTTTTTACCATTGATTTCAACTGCACTTGCAAGCAAGTACGGCTTTAAAAAAATACTATTATTTTCATATCTAACTTTAGGTTTGGGTTATGTCGTTCTTGGTTTTGGGTATTCCATTGCACTAATTTTCCTTGCAGTAATTATTATGGGTTTTGGCTCAGGTTTTGAAAAAGCTCTTATTGCTGCATCAATTTCACATTCATCCAATGAAAAGAACCGTGAATATGCGTTCAATGTATATTATTGGGTAATTAACATTGGTGCATTTTTCATTCCGCTAAGTATAACATTTCTGTTTGTGCCCAAAAATTATGGTAGCGTGTTTTTTTTAATGGCTGCATTTATTGTCTGTAGTTTTATAGTCATTTTGTTATCATATAGAAATCCTGTTAAGCCTAATCCTTCGATTCCAAGTCTTGATGCAGTAAAAAATCTAAAGGTAATTTTTAAGGACCCTAAGTTTGTAACATTCCTAATAATTTTTTCTGGATGCTGGTTCATGCTATACACACGAAAACCTTTTACTCCTTTATTTATGACAGATTTTGGCATCTTAGAAGATTGGTTTATCCCCATTCTTGCAGCACTTAATCCTGGTACTATTATTACACTTGGTCAAGTTTGGGCATATCTAATCAAGGATCGTGAAATTGACTCTTTAAAGATGCTGATTTCAGGGGTTTTGATAATCTCTGCAGGTTTTTTCATTGTAGGAATAACGCTTAATCCTGTGATCTTTCTTTCCGGTATAATTATTGTATCATTTGGAGAGTTGGTATCTTATCCTGCATTTCTCAGCTATGTATCCAAGATCCCATCAAAAGACAAACGATCGATATATATGGGGTACTCGTTTTTGCCCTTGGCAATTGCTGGTGTTACCGCACCTATCGCTGGTGGATTTCTATACTACTTCATTGCTGAAAACATGGCAATGGGACGGCTTTTTTGGGCAATAGTTGCATCTATAGGACTTGTTTCTGCAACAGCATTTATTCATTATGATATACATTACAACAAAAAGAAAAGGAAGATAAAGTCAAAACTTTATGCAAACATTCCACTTCTAATTATACCAGTAATTTTACTTGTGACATTTTCAATAGGGCCAGATACAATATATCGAGGAAATCTTTCCGAAGAGGGTTTATTAGATGATGCAATGGATGAGCAGCCTTGGATATTAATAAATAAAACATTTTCTGAGGGGCATGTAATTGGTGAAGGTGAAACATTTTCTTTTGATTTATCTAAAAAAGATAACTACATTAATCGGATTGAGCTAAGTCTTATTTGGTCTGATGAAGAAGACGTTAAAAGACTTAGAAGATTTGAAAACAAGGGCGATACCTTCTCTGTTAAAATCAAAGTTAATGAAGAAATTGTAAAAAGTCAAAAACTTACAAATTTACATAATGAACAAGGCAAGATAACTCTTGATTACAGTTCTGATAAAATTAATGAAGCCTATATCGAAGTTGAACTTATTGAATGTGGAGAGTATTATCCAGCTTTTGGTGGAAAATTAATAACGATAGAAGACAAATCAAACTCGTTTAAACTTAATGTTGATGTTACATATACAAACAACATACAGCTGCATAAAAATGAAGAATAGACATCCTGAATGTATATTTTCTCATATTGAATAGATTTTCATATCAGACGGGTAAATTCTTTACTGGTTCTTTTTTCTTCTATAGACAATCAGTCCAATAATTACAGAGAAAAATACTGCAATAACTTCAAAACCAGGTGTATCACTTGACTCATCTAAAGGGTTTTGATCCTCAGATTCATCATCAGTTGAAAATGATCCTGATGCTGAAGTTGTAGCCCATTCATCAGGAGTAACAACTATTTTCTCATTTGCACCAATTGAAAAATTACCCTTTGATTCAGGAATGTAATCAATTTGAGGATTATCATCAAGTGATTCTGTACTTTTTGTCGTCACTGTAAATGTAAATGGAAAATCAAAAGTTTCTACGACGAGATCATCATGATCTTCAGAAACATAAAGTTCTATTTCTGATCCTTTTTCATTTTGATCACTTGTAAAAATATATTCCCTACCAACAAAGGGTGAATTATAAAACTCCTTTGCAAAATGGATAGTATAATTTAATAGATTATTTGCACTTAATTTTGATACATTTCCACGTTTAAACCTAACCAAATGATCTGTGGTTGTATTAGATGTTGATCTTGGTGTGAAGATTATCTTATCGGAAGTATCCTTTGTACTTGTCAGATTCTCAAAACTATAAAATGATGTATTGTGCCAAAGCATCAAAGAATAAACTCCTGAGTCACCCTCAGATTCAACAGTACTCTCCGTGTGAATTGTTAAAGAAACATTACTTGGTAGCATGAACATATCAACGGCTCCATCATCCCCCTTTGATTCAAAAAGTGGTGCTGAATGGGGTATCTCAGCTACGAGTTCTCCATCCACATATCCTGTTTTTCGCCCGGATGAATCCTCAGCATAAAATGATGCATCACCTG
>CAZQXW010000127.1:0-2935 GCA_964597365.1 uncultured Thermoplasmatales archaeon
CAAAAAATTTCATTACAATTGTTTCTCTGATTATCCTATTTGCAATAGTGTCGCAGTTTTTTGTAAAATATATTTAAAAAAATTTAGGTATTGATTTAGTTATCAATACTTACTTTACAAGGCGAGGGTATTTTTATACCTGCTTTTCTTAAAGCATCTTTTGCCTGTGGAATGAATTGTTCGGTAGTTTCAATTGTTATTATTTTCTGATTTGCTGAAACCTCTGCTGCAGTTCCAACGTTTTTACCATATGACGCACGCATACCTTGACTAACACGGTCGGCTCCTGCACCTGTTGCTTGTTTGTTTTCACGAATTACAACATGTGGATAAACTCTAATTGTTATTCTATAGTTTTGTGCTCCACATTTTTTCTCCATTGCACGGTTTACTGTTATACGTGCTGACTCAAGAGCATTATGTCTAACATGACATCTTTCAATTGCATGAAGTGAAAGTTTTACTGGAAAATCATCTGTTTTGTTTCCTAGTACAAACTGTGTTATACGTGGATTTGGAACACCGCCCATGTATTCTCTGCGGGTTGAGGGTTGTCCTCTAACATATCTGTACATACTACCTGGTTTTCGTGCCATACTTTACACCATTAATCTTCTGTTGGTAAGAAAAGCGAAATATACTTACTATTTATAATGTTTTTTACTGTAATTAATATAAGAATCTTTTTTAACAGATAGCTTTTTTGCCTTATTAACATGTCTCAAGAATTAAAAATAGAAAAGATAAGCCATGAAAATTTTAATGAATTTTTGTATCTAATAGACAAATTAGCAGAATATGAAAAACTTGACCCACCAGATCACAAAGCAAAACACAGGCTCAGAATAGATGGTCTACATGAAAAACCAAAATACAAGGCACATCTTGCTAGAATAAATGACAAGTATGTAGGATACGTAATTTATTTTATGAATTATTCCAGTTTTCTTGCTCTTCCAACTTTGTATATCGAGGATATATTTCTCTTAAATGAATATCGTAAAAAGGGAATAGGACAAAAACTGTTCAACTTCTGTGTTAAAAAAGCCCATGAAAACAACTGTGGAAGAATTGAATGGCACGTGCTTGATTGGAACAAACTAGGAATTAATTTTTATGAAAAAAACAATGCAAAACATTTGTCAAACTGGCTTTATTATAGGTTGACACAAGATCAATTTAAAGATTTTTTATAGATTGCTAAAAAGTTTCAAACTCGCCTACCAAAAGTATTTTATGATATTTATTTATTGATTTTTATATGGATAAAAGCTATTATCACATGATGGAAAATTATATAGCAGATTGTTCAAAAAAACTTGAACTAAATTGGTTTGATCTTCCTTTGTCTTGCTATGTTCAAATAAAGAGAAAAGATAACAATAAATCTAAGGTAAAACTTGTAAGAAAATTAATTGATGAATATGGAAAAGACAAAAGTATAAATGAAATTGTTAATTGTGTTAGAATTTCATCAAAGAAAGGAATATTAAATCTAAACTTTCCAATTAATTTAAATCAAATCGAATATATAAGATTATACTCTCTGATGATATCTGAAGGTTCATTTAAAACAGAATTTTCGTTAAATGTTCCTGAAAAAGAATTTCATCAGATATTTAAAAACTCGCTCACAACAATGATCTCCAAAGACATTTTTATCAAAAAAGATACTAATCACAATTTCGAAAGATCACGATCGCCTACAATAACAAGATATTTGATCCCTTTTTCAAACCATTTGCCTTTGGTTCTTTTTAAAAATAAAGAATTTGCCAGAGAATATTTAAAAATAGCATTTGAGGCAGAAGGTGGACCAATCTTTAATTTAAAAAGAAGTAAGAAATATATTAAGCTATCACGAAACAACTCCATCACAAATCTTTTCGACGTTGCCGAGTTGATAGAGGGAAAAAGAGTATTTATCAAAGAAATAAGAAAATGCTATCCAACAAGATATAAACAAATGCTTCAGAATCCCGGTAAACTGATACTTGGTGAACATCTGCTGTTAAAATATTGGTTTAATATTGACTCTACATTGTCTCTAGAGAATATTCGTCTTAATAAAGTAGGAAATAGAAAAGGCAAAATTAGTGCAAAATACGTTCTTTATATTTACAGTGGAGAAGATATTAAAAAATTTAGAGATGAAATAGGATTCATTACAAAAAATAAGAAAAATATTTGTAATGAAATGTTAGAAAAAATCCCTTCAAGAAAGAAACAATATACTGCTTTAAATGTCATGAGGAATGTTCAAACTGAAAATGTCTTTTCAAGAAAAGAGTATGTTCAGGAAATGAAAAAACTTGGATATGTATCTCCTCAAAAATTCCTATGGGATTATTGTAAGAATAAAAAGATTATTGAGAGGACTAAGCGAGGGGAGTATAAGCTACTTATCGATTAATTCTATTTCTTTTAGGTCATAGATTCCATTATTTCTAAAAAATATCTTTTCTGCTCTCATTATTTTTAATTTTTTATAAAACAGAGGGCAATCAACAACAAACGTTTCAGCTTCTCCTCCTTCAAATAATGGGTGAATTCTGTACTTTTTTTCTATTTCTTTTAATTTTTCTAAGGATGTTCTATTAATTTTTTTGCCTAACCATTCTTCACCCAGGCCATCAGCAGCAACTGCTATTATAATAAGTTCAAATTTATTTTCTAAAAATTCATCCCAATATTTGTCAGGATTTATGTGCCATAATGGATTAAAACACTCAATTTTTAATTTATCACATATCTTTTGAATCCTTGAAGCTTGATAAACTGACTCAACTGCTCCTGTTATCACTGCATTTATTTGATATTTTTCAATTGCTTTTTTAATTGCACTTTCAAGGTCATCTAATTCTTTTTCTTTCTCACCCTTGGTCTTTTGAACAAGCAACGGAATATTCATCGCCTCAGCTTGTTTTTCAACTTT
>CAZQXW010000128.1:0-2927 GCA_964597365.1 uncultured Thermoplasmatales archaeon
TTGTAACAGATGAAAAAAAACTAAAATGTAGAAATCTTCGTTATGATCCAGGAGGCGGAGGGATTAATGTATCACGTGCAATTAAAATTCTAGGTGGAAAAACTAAAGCTTTTTTTCTAGCAGGAGGATGTACAGGCGATTTACTCGAAGAGCTTTTGGACAGAGAAGAACTTGATCATTCAAAGATTCCAGTTGAAGATTCCACAAGAGTAAATATTCATATAATAGAAGAAGCAACAAATAAGCAATACCGATTTAATATGCCTGGCTTAAAATTAAAAGAATCTGAATTAATCAAATGCCTTGAAACACTAGAAGATTTTGTACCTGTACCTGATTTTATTGTAGCAAGTGGAAGCTTGCCCCAAGGTGCCCCTAATGATTTTTATAAACAAATTGCCAAATTATCAAACAAAATCGGATCTAAACTAATTATAGATACTTCAGGTGGTCCATTAAAACATGCACTTGAGGAAGGAGTTTATTTAATAAAACCAAATCTTCGTGAATTTACTGATCTCATAGAAGAAGAAATGAAAGATGAAGAACATATAATTAATGAAGCGCAGAAATTAATTAAAAATAATAGATGTGAAATAATTGTTATATCTATGGGTGCATCTGGTACATTTTTTATCTCTGAAAAAAGCTATGAGCATATCTATAGCCCGGTAGTTCCAATAAATAGTAGGATTGGTGCAGGAGATTGTATGGTCGCAGGAATTACTTTAAAACTTGCAGAAAAAGAAGACATAGAAAAAGCAGTAAGATATGGGGTTGCTGCAGGAACTGCGGCAGTGATTACACCTGGAACAGAACTATGTAGAAAAAAGGATGTAGAAAGACTTTATGGAAATATGCTAAAATCATCAAGTAGGTTTTGATAATTTATGCCTGAATTGCCTGATGTTGAAACATTCAAAAGATATATCGATTCAACTTCTTTGAATAAAAAAATTGTTGATGTAAAAGTAGATACTACAAAAATATTAGAAAATATAACTAAAAAGAAATTTAAAAATTTTCTTATCGATAAAAAATTTGTTGAAACATATAGGCATGGAAAATATCTATTCATAAAAAATAATAATTCGAAATGGTTAGTTTTACATTTCGGAATGACTGGTTTTGTAAAGTATTTTAAAGACTTAGAAAAAAAACCAGATCACACGAGATTGCTGATAAAATTTGAAAATGATTATTATTTATCATTTAATAATCAACGATTGTTTGGTAAAATAGAACTAACAGATGACAAAGATAAATACATCAAAGATAAAAAGTTAGGAGTCGATGCTTTAGATTTAGATTATAGTACTTTTAAAAAATTAATTGATTATAGAAAAGCAATGATCAAATCAACTCTTACAAATCAGAATATTATAGCTGGAATTGGTAATATTTATTCAGATGAAATTTTATTTCATACAGGTATAGATCCAAAAACAAAAACAGCAAAAATAAGAATAAAAAAATTAAAAACAATGTTTGAAAATATTAAAAAAATATTAAAAATATCAATAGAGGCAAAAGCAAATCCAAATAATTTTCCAAAAAATTTTATTATACCACATAGAAAAAAAGAAGGAAAATGTCCAAAATGTAATGAAAAATTAAAAACAGTGAAAGTAAATGGACGTACCACCTACTTTTGCCCTATTCATCAAAAGAAAAAATAGATACGTGTTGTGAAAATATTTATGATTTATTTAGGAACTTCTGGTTGGTCATATGAAGACTGGATAGGTAAATTTTATCCAGAGGATATTAAAAAAAATGAATGGTTGAATTTTTATTCAAAAAAGTTTGATACAGTTGAAGTAAATGCATCATTTTATAGATTACCTTACGAAAAAATGATAAAAGGTTGGAAGAATAAAACACCTAATGATTTTTTATTGACTTTTAAAGGAAGTCAATTAATTACCCATAAAAAGAAATTGAAAGACTCGGAAGAATATCTTAAAAAATTTTATGACAGAATAAAACTTGTAGAAAAAAAACTTGGCGTTATTCTATGGCAACTTCCCCCACAACTTAAAAAAAATATTGATTTACTTGAAGATTTTTTAAATAAGATTAATTCTAATTACAAACAATGCATTGAGTTCAGACATAAGAGTTGGTTCAGTAAAGAGATATACAATCTTTTAAAAAAATATAATGTTGCTTTTTGTATAATTAGTGCTCCAAAACTACCGTCAACAATAGAGGTTACAGCAGATTTTGCATATATCAGATGGCACGGTACAGATGATTGGTATAAACATAATTACTCTAAAGAAGAACTTAACGGCTGGGCGACACAAATCAAAAAATTAAATGTAAATGATGTTTTTGGTTATTTTAACAATGATTACAAAGGTTTTGCTCCAAAGAATTGTATAAAGTTAAAAAAAATTTTAGAGGATAAATAATGAAAAATAAAGAAATCGCTGATATTTTTTACCAAATCGCAGACATATATGAAATGCAAGATGTTGATTTTAAACCACGTGCTTATAGAAAAGCCGCACAAAATATTGAAAGCCTTGGAAATGACATTGAAGAAGTATACAAAAATGATAAACTCAAAGATATTCCCGGTATTGGAGAGAGTACAGCAGAAGAAATTGAAGAATTTTTAGAAACAGGAAAAGTAAAACGACTTGAGAAACTAAAAGAGGATATACCTGTTGATCTTCGCAGTCTTTCTGCTGTTGAAACCTTAGGTCCTAAAAAGATCAAAACTTTATATCGTGAGTTGGAAATTAAAAATCTTGATGATTTAGAAAAAGCAGCAAAAGAGGGAAAAATTCAGGATTTAGAGGGTTTTGGTAAACAAACAGAAAAAAATATTTTGGAGAATATTGCATTTGCCCGTGAAAAAGGAAGCCGTTTTCTTCTTGGTTATGTTCTTCCTGAGGCAAAAGAAATAATTGATGAGA
>CAZQXW010000129.1:0-2918 GCA_964597365.1 uncultured Thermoplasmatales archaeon
ATACTATCCACGATCGTATTGATCAGACTGATATTACTATTCTGACTAAGGATAAGATTCGTGATATTCGTCTCCGTGGCACTCAGATTCGTCGTCATCCGTATCGTTAGATTATTCACTGCGCTATCCGTGAGCTCCACACCAGCGCTGATATCAATACTCAGATCATCAATACTGGTATTCACCGCGGTGACCTCAATAATGATATCTTGTAGATCATATCCACGGATCCAATAATATTCATCATTAGTGATGGTGATATTCTCCTCACTATAACCCTCAACGGCATCTGTTGCTGTATTATAATAGGTGAGATTGATCGTATACTCTCCATCAAGTACATTCCAGTAAAATGGTTCATATGGATAAAGATACTGAGAATAGGTGGTACTATCATTCGTCATACGGAAGTAGACGATACTATGATTCATGTTCTTCACACTGAAACTATTCCAATCGATGGGGACATCCTCGAATTGTTCTTTTGAACTAATAGTGATACTCTGATTCGTTCCAGTAGTAGGATAGACCTGGTTATCAAAATAATCATCCACACGATAATACAACGTGGCCCCTGTATAGGTATCATAACGATCCCGATAGATCCGATCGGATGAATCCAATGGAGTATTATCATCAACATATATTTTAAAGGATTCAGCATTTAGCCCTGTTCCTTTATCAGCATCATAAAAACTAAAAAACAGATCCGCAGAGGTATGCACATCAGAAGGTGGATCAGAAGAAAGATACAATGTATCACCTTTATGATATTCACTTCCCAATGCATCCTCAAAAACGATGTCAACATCATACACACCGGGAACCAAGGTATTCGTACTAAAAGTCGTCTGATAATTACCATTATCACAATACCATTGCACCGGACCAAAAGCGATACTGCCACCTGAATTATATAAATATGTTTTCGCAATGATCCCTGATGCAACATCATCAGTCGTATTCGTGATCAAACCCCGTGCCATAAAATAATCACCAACTTCTAAATAAGATGGTATCTCAAGATAAAAAATGTATTCTTCACCAGATCGTATCGACCAATTAATGGTTGTTGATGTAGTAACATTTGTTGTTCTGATGTACACAAGATAATTAGCGCCATTATACCAATATGTGTTATTCGTTAAAGAATCATAAGAACTAACACTTGTTGCAGTGGTTCCACCCGTGTTATTGGTCACAGAAACAATCCCTATAGTCTCATTTGATACTGGAACGACCAATGTTACATCTCCATCATAATCCAGCAGTGGATTAAAACTAAAATTATTATATTCAGTATATGGATCAGTGTTTGATAGTGTTCTGTTCACAGAGTAATATGAAGAATCCTGATTATCCGAAGAAAGAGTCATATATGCTGTTCCATTCTCTGAGGACTCGTTTTCTATCGCAGTGGTAAATGTCATATCAGAACCATATGATTCACCATCACTATTATTTGCAACACTACGGTAATGATACGTAATACCAGGAAGAAGACTAGTTGCTTCACAGGAAAACTCATTAATTATAGGCGCCTCAACTCCCATCCCATAATTATATACGTGCTGATTAAAATCCCCTACTACAGCATAACAACGCATTCGATTTTTTGTTCGAACAACACCTGTATCATTTATGTAATGAGATGCATGATTAATAGTTTTATATGTATCTACATTTTTAGTTCCATCATTTTTTTGTTCGTAGTCTTTTTGATCCCATGAGGAACTTGTAAAATTATACAAATACAAAAAAAACTCAGCGGGTTGAGACTCATCCGCTGAATATAATTGAAGTTTATAATGAAGATCGAAAAAATCACACTCATATCCTATTGTTATATTATCATATACATAAATCTGGACTGATGATCCACTACTCTTAGAAATACCTCCATAGGTATCCCAATCTCCATCATGCATATTTGCCTCAGTTCCTTCATTTATAGTATCGCCAGTATAATAATAAGAATCTGTTGAGTTAACATATTTTGTTTCATTATCATCATAAGAAGGAGTGACATTCCCATATCCTACTGTAGTTCCATATTCAAACCAAAGAGAAGGAAGATCTCCACCATCATCAGATAAATACCCATTCAATGGTACACTACTACTTGTTATATTAGTCGTTGTATTCGTTGTCACCGTGGGAGATGCTGCTTTCACAAAAAAAGTATCCTGATTCAAACTAATCAAAGCAAAATTACTGCATAACAAAATAGCCACATAAAACAATGCCAACACTGTTCTCTTTCTTTTAATAAAATATCCCAACAACAACACCTCTTAACTGTTCCTCTCTTATCTTTCCAAAATCGTCTAAATCATCATTCATATTATTATCACCTTTTGTAATCAAAAAAACTCCATGTGAATCCAAACCTTTTTCTATGATACGATGAACAATATCTTTTCCATCAACATTAAAAACAATAATATCACCAACAACTACCTCATCAACAGATTCTATCTTCTGACAAAGTATTGATGTATTAATCCCGATAACAGGTCTCATTGAACCCGTGTTCGCACTTTTTACTAAAAACCAATCCCCCTGAATATCCGTGAAAACCAAACGATATTCACAACCTGAAATATCTTGTAACCCATAAAAATTATCAGTTACCCAATCCTGTGGAACACTCTCAGATGTATCACCAAAGGTCTGTGCAAGAGAAAAACCCAGACCACACCCTAACAACAAGAATACAACAATGAGAACAAACAACCTGTTCATAAGGAAAGATACCTCGTTTTTATGTTTTTTTTAAAAATTTTTAAAAAACGTATATCAAAAAAAAATAAATCAAAAAGAATCTTAGATAAGACCAATCGTATAATTAAAATAAATATACACTGCGAAACCAAGGATCGCACCGATCAACAAAAACAATGGCAACAACCCCACAC
>CAZQXW010000130.1:0-2911 GCA_964597365.1 uncultured Thermoplasmatales archaeon
GGCAAGATGGCAGTCGGCGGACTGGGCATCACTGCCGTCGTAACGGCCTCAGAAGAGGCGTACACGGAAGAAATGGAACGCAGTGGTAGTACCCTACGTGCTACCGGTGCAGGAGCCGCTAGAGGCGCGTACGAGGTCTTAGAGCCCCTGCCAATGTCTTTCGTGCGCCCACAAACTGCCGGGGAGGGCTCCGATGTCGTCCCAACAGACGAAGAGGGTCGCCCTCAGTACCCATTCTTAGATGAGCTCGAAGCTCAGGAAGAAAACAAACGTCAACCATCCCTTGACGAACAAATTGGTGGTCTCTTTGAAGACGACGCAGACATAACAATCACATATCCGGAAGGAGATAAGTAATGAAGTACGACGCATCAAAAATCATGATGTCAGACAAGAAAGGTGTCGACGAAAGCTGTGGTGAGAACAACCTGTACCGTGAGGGTATGGATTTTGACACCGTTGCAAAAACCGACGTTTTAACTGAAGACATGCCAAAGAAAATGCAAAAGAAAGCAGTAGATCCCGCTGTTATGCAGATGGCAGACGACAACTCTTTGTACAACGACTCAGGTAAGTAAGTATGTCCCAAGAGGGCTTTTTACAGCCCCCGGATGATGCTCACGTCGAGGTTATCAACCCCGATGAGCAGATGCCGGGTCTGGCTGGCTACGTAAAGAATCGGTTCGAGGATTCTGAGAACGGCAGGCGTACTTTTGAACAACGCTGGCTTCAAGCCTACAAGAACTTTCGTGGTATCTACGATAGTTCGACCCAATACCGTGACTCCGAACGATCCCAAGTATTCATCAAGATCACAAAGACTAAGGTCCTAGCGGCTTATGGTCAGATCATTGATATTTTGTTTGCGAACAAAAAGTTCCCAATTGTTGTCGAGAGCACCCCTGTTCCCGACGGAATTGTTGAGTTCGCACACTTAGCTACGCCAGCGGACCAGATACAAAGCCCATTTGGTTTTCCCGGGGACGGTATGGAACTGGCTCCCGGAGAGACTCAAGTTAACTTTGGGAAATACAACGATGTTGCGGACCAGCTTGCAGAGGGCCCGTCTAAAATCGGGGAACCGCAGTTTGAACCCGCGGCAGAAGCGGCTCGAGCTCTCGAGAAGCACATCCACGATCAACTCCTCGACACGAATGCAGTAAATGTGTTGCGTAATGCAATCTTTGAGTCTGCGTTGCTCGGTACGGGCATTGTAAAGGGCCCCTTCAACTACTACAAGCGTATGCACAAGTGGGAGCGCGACGAGGAAAACAACCGAGTCTACACCCCCGAGGAAGAGGTAGTGCCTCGCTTAGAGCACGTTTCTTTGTGGGACTTCCACCCAGATCCCTCTGCTACGAGCATCGAAGATTGTGAGTACGTGATTCAACGCCACCGCATGAATCGCCAGCAACTTCGTGGTCTCATAAACCGCCCGTTTTTTGATGCACAAGCTATTGAGCGGGTAATTAGCAAGGGCCCTAACTACGAAGACAAGTACTACGAAGACACCATCCGTGAGGATGATACTGAGCCGTACTACCAAGAGAACCGGTATGAAGTCTTGGAGTACTGGGGTGTCCTAGATGCAAAGTTTGCCCGTGAAGTCGGGATGAATTTAGCGGAAGACATTAGCGACCTCGACCAAGTACAGATCAATGCATGGGTGTGTGGTAACGAAGTGATGCGGTGTGTGTTAAATCCCTTCACCCCCGCTCGTATTCCCTACCACGCATTCCCCTACGAAATTAACCCGTATCAAATTTGGGGCGTCGGTGTTGCTGAGAACATGGAAGATGCGCAGATGCTCATGAACGGGCACGTGCGGATGGCGATTGACAACCTCGCCCTCGCTGGAAACCTCGTGTTTGACGTGGATGAGGCCAGCCTCGTACCGGGACAGAACTTCGACATCTTCCCCGGTAAGGTATTTAGGCGTCAATCCGGTGTGACGGGAACGTCCATCAACGGGATTAAGTTCCCCAATACTGCACCCGAAAACATCCAAATGTATCAGATTGCTCGCCAGCTTTCTGATGAGGAAACAGGCATCCCGAGCATCATGCACGGACAGACGGGAGTTACAGGCACAGGCCGTACTTCTTCCGGCTTATCCATGTTGATGCAGGCGGGCTCTATGTCTGTGAAAACAGTCATTAAGAACATCGATGATTACCTGCTGAAGCCTCTCGGAGAATCTTACTTCCAGTGGAACATGCAGTACAACGATAAAGCTCCGGACATTATCGGTGACTTGAGCATTAAGCCACGGGGCACTTCCGCAGTGATGCAGAAGGAGGTTCGCTCGCAACGACTCACTGCACTCTTGCAAACAGTTGCTAATCCGATGCTCGCTCCATTTGTCAAACTACCCAACCTCGTCAAGGAGTTGGCTATTTCTCAGGACATCGATCCAGAAGAACTTGTCAACGACGTAGACGAAGCACAGTTGTACGCGAAAGTACTACAAGGACTTCAAAATGCTCAACAAGGAACAGGCCCACAGGGTGGGCCCGCTGGTCAACCACCCACAGGCATGGGAAGCCCTGACGGCGTACCTGCAGGACCTCCACCAGTTGACGCTTCGGGGGTTGGTGACGGCACAATCGGAACGGGAAATGTACCAGTTGCAGGGGAAGATGGCTTTACTGGACAACCTCCTGAGCCTCAAGGATAACCACACGAGTGTCTTAGAACAAGAGAGATAAAATGGACGAAGACGGCGACTTTTTTAGCGGAACCTTTGATGATCCCGGTGAACCGGGGTTTAGTGGCCCGTCTTACGAAGGCCAGTATGGCACGGACAGTGACGGGGATTACTACGGTCCCGGGGATGTTGGTGAAGATGAAGAAATAGACCGCATCTCTCGCCAGTTTGAGCAACTTGATGAACTCTACAACACATCCTACG
>CAZQXW010000131.1:0-2883 GCA_964597365.1 uncultured Thermoplasmatales archaeon
AATTCAAGACGGCCGGCGACAAAAAGCAGAAGGAAAACATCAAGCGGTACGGCTATAACCTCGACCCTGAAAAGATTGCCGACGAGGCCACGGTATGAGTTCTTCTTTGACATGGGGCTCTTTTATCAATCAGGTGGAAAAGGCCCTTTTGGACGAGGACAACGACGATTTTTCTCAAAGCGAGCTGCTTGCCATTGCGATGAACGTCTTGAGGGAGATCGTTTCCATTGTTCCGGAAGCCTATAGGGTTCTGGAAACCGTTCAACTGTCCTCTGGAACGAAAAACACCATCCCCTCTGACGCTATCCGGTTTGTCGGCCCGAACCGGTACATGGGCACAGATGGCACCACAGAGGGTAACAGGGTCTATCCATGCGATTTCCAAGCCCTTCAGGACTTTTCGCCCGGGTGGTACAACGAAACGGCCACCGACGAACCAGAGCACTTGGTTCCGGATCCGCAAGACCCGGGAACCTTCTGGAGCTATCCCCCAAACACCGGAAGCGGGTACGCTGAGTGCTGGTTTGACAAGACGCCTCCTTTGACCGCCTATGACGATGCCGATGCCTGGCAGACCGAGACGTTTCCCCTTTCCGATCAATATGTTGCTGCGGCCCAAAACCTTGTCCTTTCGTGGTGTTACAACGACGACAGCGACATCCCGGGAAATACCCCCCGCTCAAATATGTATCGTCAGCGGGGACTGGACTTGCTTGGTGTCAGAGCGACCCGGGAACAGATGAATAGGGCGAAAAGATGAGTACCAACATCACCGAATGGTATCCGAAGGTCCGAAGGGATGTTTCAGGCGCACCGAACCCTCTTATCAAAGAGGCGGTGATTGAAACCCTCCGCGCTTTCTGTGACTACACCGGTATCTGGCGCGATCGACTTGGGGCCATGGATTCTGTTGTGGTGGAGGCGGCAACCGATATTGCCTTTGTTTCGGGTTCGCCGGCGACGATCACCAGCACATCGACTGATTTTACCTCTGCGGGGCTTGCCAGCGGAGACATTATCGTAACCGACCATGATACCGGAGAAGATGACGAGGCAAACAACCTCGGCCCCTTTTTGGTTGATACGGTCGCGGCAAACACCCTGACCCTAAACTCCAAGGAGGCAGTGGTTTCCGAAACCGCAGGGGATACGACCTACATCAGCAAGCAGGCGTATTCTCTTACAGCCCCAACCGGCTCTGAAATCGTGGAAATAGAGCGAATCCGGTTTGACGGCATAGTTGTCGTTCCAAAAGATGAGGAGTGGCTGGATCACTACATGCCCTATTGGCGTACCGAAATGAGTCCGCAGCCCATGTATTACTGCATGGGGCCGGATCGAAAGATTTGGTTTGCCCGGGCACCGCAGGAAGTCATCTCAAGGGCCATTGAAATCTGGGTGAGCCTGAAACCAACCCTGACTGCCACGACCGTTGAGGATTGGCTTTACAACGATTGGTGGGAAGCCATCGCTTTTGGTGCGGTTTCGCGGCTTTTGAGAATGAGGGACAAGCCGTGGACAAATATCCAGGAGGCTGAATATTTTTCCAGCCTGTATGAAAAAGTCAGAAACCAAGCGTGGCACCTGGCGCCGAAGCGCCTGAACCGGGCTCGTAGAGGAATGACGGCATGACCGAATACATATTTTCCGATAACGCAAAGGGTTCTCTGGTTTCTGCTATTGGGGCTACGGACAATTCACTGACATTGGAATCCGGCGAAGGCGCAGAGTTTCCCACACCGGATACGAACCAAGCATTTTATATCTATGTTTCCCAAGGGTCCATTGAGGAGTGGATACTGTGCGAAAGCCGATCGGGAGACATCCTGTCGAACCTCACCAGGGGGCAGTGCGGCACTTCCGGCCAAGCGTTTACCGCAGGAGCCTCTGTCGAGCTTCGGCTCAACGCGACGATCCTGGGAGCCTTGCTTCAAAAAGGCATGGAAAGAACGGTCTTGACCGACCCGGAAGGAGGCTCTTTGACCGCAGAGTATGACGGCGAAGAGGTCAAATACGGCAGCGATTGGTACAAACACTATGACGGCACAACCTGGAAGAAGATGACAGGCCAATGAGCATTGTGTTCAACAATAAGGCCGTTTCCCGGCTCAAGGGCGTTTGGAACGCCACCACCAAAGTTTTTGATGCGGTGGGCGCTTCGGATACCCAGATCAAGATTCAGGACGGCGATTACCGTAAGTTTTTGGCCAGCCATTCGGCGGGGGATTTTTTTTATTGCCTGCTCCGAGGACCAGAGTACCGGGAAGTGGTCCGTGTGCAGATTACCGGCTCGTCGGAAGCTGACGGCTTGCGGGTGCAAAGGGGGCGGGAAGGAACGACAGCAAGAAGCTGGCCCCGGGGAACCCTGCTCCGACAGATTGTGTCTGCGGAAACCCTCACGGCGCTCAAGCAAAAGCACGTTCCGGTTTATGCGGGAAACCCCAATGACGATTTGTATGCCAACTATCCGAGGCAACTGGTTAAAGATACGACCAATGATACCTGGTGGTCTTCCCTGTCCGAACTGGAATTCCTGATCTCGGGCGGTTCAATGATCGATCAGGGGGGCGGTGTTGTGAGGGTGCCGCTTTATTCTCTGGATTTTGACATAGGCGATTACATTAAATTTTCCGGCCTGGGGGATTACACCGGAACATACCCGGTTGTTGCGGTTGGCGATGACTACGTAGAATTTACCGCTACCTATGTGCCGGTGACTTTCGATGGAAGCGAGTATGTTTTTGGTCCGGTTCAAGAATGGCGCCTTCATGCTGGCACGATGACTGTAGCAGATCCGACCATTTCTCCGGCGGCTGGGACTTACGAAAACGGGCAGACCGTAACCCTGACATGCGCGACCCCAAACGCGGTCATTCGGTACAC
>CAZQXW010000132.1:0-2840 GCA_964597365.1 uncultured Thermoplasmatales archaeon
TCTTTCGTTTGGATAGCTTGTTGCTCCAAATGGCATATGACCGGCTATATCTGTGTCTATATCATACCTTAGTGCTCTTGTTTCTTCTTTTTCCCAGTAGTTTGCATCGCTATACTCTGTACTTGGAACAAAGAATCTAAGATCCGGGTCACCGAAATATATAACATTTTCTGCATTATCCCACCACCATTGCGGCGGATCTGTTATATAAAGCATTCCAACATGACTAAGTCCTTTTGTATAAGCCTCTCCTACTGTATCACCAAGTATAATATCACGAGGTATGCTCTGTGTCCATACAGAACTATACCAGGAGGTTGGCCATGGATCTACTATCTGAAAACTTGAACCATGTCTCATTATGGTTAAATGCATATATTTAGTTGCAATCAAACAAGAATTAGCAATAAAACCTGATGAATGCATGTTTTCCAAAGAATTATCAAATTCCACTCCATTTTTAGTAATAGTTCCAATATGGCTAATTAGTACTGTGTCAGTCATACCATCATAATAATCTTGTGTATCCAAAAACCCTTCAGGTATAATCTTGTTTACAACAGGAATATAGGATAAAAAATTATTTATCTTATCTCTAATAGGCATCCTAGCAGGCGCCCAGTCAAGTGCTGTTCTAAAAATACCATTCATATTAGGATTGCCTAAAAGAGCAGGTAGAATACCATGGATTTCAATGGTAAGAGTATCTGGCTCCTCTGTAGATCCCAGATATGCTTCATAAAAACGCCAAGGGTTAGAATCCTTTTTGTTTGAATCATCCCAAAACTGGATAGTACCACTATCCTGATGATATCCATGTGCAAAATGACTCCAGAGTAGCACACCACTATTGACATTATTTGTAACAGCATCAAAACTAGTTGAAAATGAGTTACCATAACCTCCTTTTTCAAGATACATAGGCAACACCTCAGATATAGTCATATCTGGAAATACACATCCTGCCCTATCTGTATATTTTGCTGCTAAACCTTGATCAATTGGATTAAAAGTTTCAGTAACACCAGGTATCATACCATCTGCACATTGATATGTATAACCCCAGTACTTACTTGCTCTTTCATTAAATCTATGTTCATAGTGGATAAAAGAATTTAAAACAGGATATTTAATAGTCTCTTCTTTAGATGGTTTATCTATGACAAGTGAGTTTCCATATGGTTTTTTAAATAAACCAAGTAAACCTCCTCTGCGACTTTCACTTCCTTGAATCAGTTCTACTCCCTCTGGGTCTGTTGCTGGATTTTCAAAGATTAAAGCAGGATAAAAAATGTTACGGGATATCCCATAACTAGTATCGACAGGAGTACCAATAAATCTACCAGGATTTGCTTTTCCAACAAATACACGGTCCCAAGATATACCAATATCGAATTGGCCAGCAACAGTGATTATGCTTTCCAAACCTACTTTATCAAAGCCCTGTTCTTTTAAAAAATTATAAACACGCTTACCTGTTAGATACATCTCTGCAACAGTTGGATAGTTTTTACTTGCTGCAGGGGAACATGATCCTTTATTCCATAACTCGTTATGCCATACAACAGCAGATGATAGTTCAGGATGATTATCAACGATTAAAACCGGTGAGCCATGATGCGCTGCAATATATGCAGCAGGTCCGATATGTAGTGCCCCAGGTAGTTCTAAGTCTTCAGCTGGTTTCATCTCTCTTACAAACCATGGTCTCCAAGGATCAGTAGTGGAAAATATTACGTCGTTACTACCACTTTGTTCTCTTATAACATCATAAACATCATCATATAAACTGTATTCTTGTTTTAAGTTTGCAATTTTTTTCAACTCATCTTTAATATTCTTAGATAGATGATCACCTAGGTTTACAAGGTATATATCCTTTACACCAAGCATATACAACGCATCAATAGTATCTTGAGATAATTTTGATGAGGAAGTGTAAAGCAGAGGAGCGTTTAACATTGAAGCAAGTATAGCCCCCTCGGTAGCATCTGCTAGACAATCAGATTCATACTTCTTTTTTCCTTCCTGCCAACTATAAGAAATTTCATAATCAAGGGATCCCTCAGTATCTTCTTGGGTGTAAATAGCAATATCATAACTTTCACCGGCTAGGCATTCCCCTAACTGATCAACCTGTATTACACCATCTTCTGCAGAGGCAATTTCTTCTCCACTAGGTCCAATCAAGCAAAAACCAAGATCAGCATCAGGCTTGTTACAATCCAATTCAATCTTAATATCCCTGCATTCAAAAGGCAGCATATCGCTATCAAAAAGAGGTATTCTTTTACCAGGGTACATGTCTATATCAACTTGATATGTGACCTGTTTAAAATTTTTAAGTATCTCAAGCCATGTACCATATCTACCGGTTATTTCTATCAATTTTTTTGTAGGAACATCTGTTACACTTGCTCTCCATTTACCTGTATTATATACATAGGTTCCACCTTTTTCTTTATCCATACCAAATTTTTGGTTCCATTTATCCATTGATAGGATCTGCATCCATTCATCATCGTGTTGACAATACAATTGAAGGTCTTTATCACCAGATGGAAGAGCTATATCTGCAAACATCTCAATACCAGGGATAGGTAGCCTAACAGACATGGCTAAGGAGGGGTACCAGCATCTTGCATAAACGTACATATATCCTTCAGGCACAGTGAATTCACTAAATACAGGGTTTAATCTATTTGTTTGTTTTACTTCAAAATGATGCTTTTTTACTGGTTTATCAAAATCTATTTTGCCTTTTATACGCCCAGTTGTTTCTGTATCAGATCTTTCAAAGTCTTCATCTATTACTGCTACTACCGCTTCATCTGAGTATG
>CAZQXW010000133.1:0-2808 GCA_964597365.1 uncultured Thermoplasmatales archaeon
CGCGGCCTCTTGCGGGGTAAACCGCATCTTGTTCGGCAAATCTGGCATTACCGCATCGACATCAATTTTCTCATCCATTAAAGCATCGCCTCCTTTATTTGGTCAACCGTTAACCCCTCATAAATTGATTTAACCGGCAATGGCACCTCACCGTCCCTACTCTTTAATCCAATTGCCATAGCCAACGCCTGCGCCCCGTCGATCCGAAATCTGGACTTGCTTTTATCAAATTTTCGATTTCCGGCTGGATCATAAATACCCATTGCATTTGAAATATTCCATGTCAAAATGGGGTTCCCATCGTGAACCAAATTTCTATCTAATATCGCAAGCTCAAGAGCATCCATTGCAGGGGCCATATCTTTAAAGCCTTGCCCCCACGGGACTATCCGGATTGCGCCAGATTGAGCGTCATCCTTCCCATCTTCATAACAATCCAACCCGACCCGACCCGCCGCATTAATAAAATTATTTACACTCCATCGGTCATACGCCATTCCAATTATATTGTAATCACGAGATATTTGTGCGATTTTGTCAGCGACCCAATCGTATTGAATAGCCCGCCCAGGTGTTGTGTCAAGCCATCCTAATTTTTTCCACGCACGGTATGGGACCCTGTCTCGGTTTTCATGATCCGATAAAGTGTCTTCCGGCTTCCAAAACCAGCACTTAATTTTAGATTGAATGCCTTTTGTGACCGCAACAAGGGCCGTCAAATCAACCTTTCCGGATAAATCAAGACCAAGATATATATCTTCACCCTTGGATATTATTTCGTCATCTGTCGGAGATTTGCACCCCATCCATTCAGCCCTTGGGATCATAGGGCTTGTTGCGTCCACCCTTTGATTCAAATACAAATTTCGGAATGCTGTTTCAAACGAAGGCATCCTGGCGGCACGATTTGCGGCAGTCTCCATTTCCTCTAAAGATCGAAATATGCCAAGGGCAGGATTGGCCTGCTCCCAAAGCTTATGATCACTAAATACATCATCTGCGTCATCCGGCGCGGCGTATAAATGACAAACCATCGACTCATCTTTATTTGCCATGCCGTCGTCAATTAATTGAGATAAAATATGCTGTGGATCGTTGGATTGTGTCGAAATGATAATAAAAAGGGGCTCCTCTCTGGCGGCCATTGATGTGTCAAGTGCATCATATAGGTTCCGGTTTTTTGCCTGTGCCAATTCATCAAAAATCACTACCGATGGATTAAGCCCATGTTTTGTCCCGGCTTCTGCTGATATCGCTCGATAAAAAGACCCGGTGGATGGCGAAAGCATTGTTTTTGTTGAATCAACAATCTTAATATAGGCTGTAAGCTCGGGATCAGCCCTAACGATTTGTGCTGCGTATTTAAATACAATCGCCGCCTGATCACGATCATTTGCCGCTGAATAAATCTCACCATGCGTAATCGCCTCTGGTCCAATCAGATGAACCAAAACAAGGCAGGCAATTATAGCCGTCTTTCCATTTTTTCTAGACACACTCAAAATAGCCCGGCGAACTTTACGCCGGCCACCCTTAAAGGTCGGCCCATAAATATCATTGATAAAGCGCTTTTGGAAATTCTCTAACTTAAACTTACCACCAGCGCCTACCCCGGACGGGACAGTTAACTCCTCAATAAACTGGAAAATCCGCTGTACCCTGGTCGAATATCGCATTAGCTATTTTTTACCGCCAATCAATCCGTCGAATTTGCTTTTATCAGATTTGCCGATATCAACAGCCAGCCTGGTTCTGGCAACCGCACTCAACCCGAAATCAGCACCGAATTTTACCATATCTTCGGCGGATTGCCGGTATGCCACAAAAATAGGATTTTTAACGATTGCGCCGGAAGGCAAAGTATTAACAAAAATCGCCTCAGCCCCTTCTGCCTGAGCCAACTCGTTTAAAATCTCATTTGCTGCCCGCCATCGGCTGTATGCCATGCAATACGCCCCAAAAGTGGAAGAATCAAGCATTGATAGCAAGCCCATAGCATATAAACCCTTTGCGTGACGATTCCATTCCTCGACAGCATAAGAATCTAAGTGTGGCGGCGGCTTCGGCATCCCCTCTGGCGGTATCGGCTCTTTCTTAATAGGAGCCCTGCTTGGATTGCCATCCAATAACTTTAAATGATTAGATTTCGGTTTTCTTCCTTTCATCCTGGATCTCCTTATTCCATCTATGTTCGGGGTTCAGGGGCATCCCATCCAAATCACAGCCAGTAATCATTAACCGACCATGTTCTGCTTCATGACATTCAAAACAAAGGCTTTCCAAGTTGGACAGTTTTAATCTTAATTCAGGATATTCTTCTACCGATTTTATGTGATGCACAACACCGTAATGCCCACCCCTTTTAACCTCTATAGGCACATAAACGCCCCTTTTGAGGCACCGCTCACAAACCGGCGACTTCTTGACTTTTATAGCCCTTACCTTGCGCCAAGCAGAATCATAACCGCGCTCATCACTACTTTTCCGATTGTCTTTCCGCCCCATTATTCGCCTGCTTTAATCCATAAATAAAATTTTACTTAAACTTTTTCACTCCCTTATCATAATAATCGCTTATTGTCAAACATATATTACGCTATCCCGTTTACATATAAGCAACTTATTAATTTCCTTTCTAAAAAACACCCGATTTGCCAATTTCCCGAAAACTTGCGTTTGGGGAAGGGGTTTCGTATGCTGGATCGGCGGTACCGGACAGCCGCGGGCGAGCTTGATCTTGTGATGGCGGGGCGCGGGAGGCTCGCCTTCGTGGAGGTCAAACGCCGCGCTTCAAGGGCCGCAGCAGGC
>CAZQXW010000134.1:0-2732 GCA_964597365.1 uncultured Thermoplasmatales archaeon
TCGGTGGTGCCGCCGCCGATGGAGAGAATCCGGTTGTCCCGGTAAAGCCGCTCCACCAGATAGCCGCGCATGTACCCGTATCCGCCGAAGATCTGCACGGCGTCATAGGTCACCTTGTCGCTGACCGAGCAGGCGAAATTCTTGGCCATGGACACTTCCTTGATCTGGTCGACGCCCGCGCCGATCTTGGCCGCCACCCGGTAGGTGAATTCCGTGCTGGCTTCCACCAGGGTGGCCATGTCGGCCAGTTTGTGGCGGGTCACCTGGAACCCGGTCAGGGGCTTGCCGAAGGCTTCCCGCTGGCGGGCGTATTTAATGGATTCTTCCAAGGCCATGCGGGCCGTCAAATTGGCCATGACGGCAAGCGCCAGGCGCTCGCCCTGGAAATTGATCATGATGCCGTAAAATCCCTGGTTTTCGCCGCCAAGGATGTTTTCGGCCGGGACCCGGCAGTTGTCGAAAAAGATTTCCGCCGTGTCCGAGGCCCACCAGCCGGTTTTTTTCAGCTTGTTGGCCGCGGAATAACCGGGGGTGTCGGCATCGATGATGATCAGGCTGACCCCTTTGGCGCCGGGCTCGCCGGTGCGCACGGCGCAGGTGATGAAATCGGCCCGGCTGCCGCTGGTGATGAAGGTCTTGCTGCCGTTGATGATGTAATGATCACCGTCCTTGACGGCCGTGGTGGTCAGGTTGGCCACGTCGGAGCCGCCGCCGGGTTCGGTGATGGCCAAAGCCGCGATTTTTTCGCCGGCCAGCACCGGGGGGATGTATTTTTTCTTCTGGGCGTCGGTGCCGAGGCTTAAAATGGGCGGAATGGCGATGTTGAATGATCCCAGGCCCGCGCAGAAGCCGCCGGAGCCTGAGCGCATCAATTCTTCGCTCACGGCCACCCGGTAGAAGATATCGCCGGGCGTGCCGCCGTATTCTTCGGGATAGCCGATGCCGAGGATGCCCACGTCGGCGGCCTTTTGATAGATTTCGATGGGGAATGTGCCGGCTTCCTCCCATTCGTCGATAAAGGGAAGCACTTCCTTTTTGATGAATTCGCGCACGGATTTTCGCACCATGTCATGGGACTTGGTGAAATATTCCTGGCAGGCGCAGTCGGTTTTAAATTCAAATGTCATGATCGATTCCTTGAATCGCATGTTGGTTCCGATCCCGCCGGGTGGGAAATGATCCCGACCCGGCAGGCGGATGCGTTGAGCCGTTTATTTTTTCAGGGCTGCGGACGGCGGGATGGCCAGGCAGCTTCCTTCGGCCACCAGTTCGTCGTTCTGGTTGGTCCAGCGCAGCTCCATGCGGACCCATTTCTTTTTCTCGATCATTTCCACCACTTCGCCCACGGCCGTGATGGTGTCGCCGAAATAGGTGGGTTTGCGGAATCTCACCGTGAGTTCCGGGATCACCGTGCCAAGACCCGGCAGCTTCATGCCCAGCACCGGCGCGATCAGGCTCTGGGGCAGGGCGCCGTGGGCGATGCGGGTGCCGAACGGCGTCAGTTTGGCGAATTCCTCGTTTAAGTGCATGGGGTTGAAGTCCCCGGAAATGCCGGCAAACAGATAGACATCGGTTTCCGAGATGGTCTTGGTGAACGAGGCGGACATGCCCACTTCCAGTTCTTCATAGGAATAGCCCAGCTCGAACTTGGGTTTGTCGCTGACCACCTGGAAATGATCGATATCCATGATGGAATTGGTGGTTTTTTTGGCAAACACGGCCTTGACCTTGAGTCCCACGGCCATTTTGCTCAACGCCACGCCCTTGACGATATGGGCGATGGGCGTGTCGGCGCCGTCGAGTTTGACCAGGCCCAGGATATAGGGCGGCTTGACCGGCTGGTGGGGTTCTTCGTACCGGATGATGGTAAATCCGGTAACCGTGCCGGTATTGGCCACATCCACCCAGTTGTCGGCGATATTTTCAAAGCAGATATCGCAGGTGGACCGGGGCGGCACAAACACCTTGCTGCATTTTTCACACTTGAGGCCCCGGACCTTGTGCTCGTCCCGCAGGCTGATGATAAACCGGCTTCCGGTTTGGCCGGCGAAATACTGGTAGGGCAGAGCCAGTTTGCCTTTTACGACAAAGCAATCGTCTTTTGCGGTATTCATAATCGTCTCCTTCTTGCCTTGGGATCAGTCGATGAGTTCAAAATAACGGATATCGGTGATGGCGCCGGTGCGGTTGTCCTCCCACACGGCCCGGACCCGGTCTCCCTTTCTGGCGCGGTCCCGGTCCTCGGGCTTGAGTTCATGCCAGAGGGTTTCATGGCCCTTGCAGCCGTCGAGCAGAAAATGGGCCGACACATAGGGCGTTTCCCGGCTTTCGCCGGTAAGCGGGTCCGGGCTGGCGTAATAGGTGATATCAAGAATCGAAATCACGCCTTCGGGTCCCACTTCCACCCAGTCCGTGGCCCGCACCACGCATTCGGCGCAGGTTTCCCGGGGCGGGAGCTGGAGACGGCCGCAATCCGGGCATTTATTGGCCAGGATTTTCTTTTCCTTGAAGGCATTGAGGAACTTGCCCATGACCGGGCCGGTGGCAAAGGTCTGGGGAATGGAGAGGATCTGCTTCTTGACAATGAGCTCTTCGCCTTCTTCCGCCTCGCCGGCCGATGGAGGCGTGTATTTCTTAAAGAAGCTGGTGGCCTTGGTGAGCAGGCCCAGATCGCCTTCCACCTTGAGCTTGCCCGAGGTAAACGCGGTCATGCCGTCGAGCTTGCCCAGGGT
>CAZQXW010000135.1:0-2628 GCA_964597365.1 uncultured Thermoplasmatales archaeon
GCGACCAGGAAGACGGTTGTTACAGCGGCACATACAGAGACTATAGTGATGTAGAAAACACCTGCCTGGATGGCTGTGAATGTACCCAGAACACATGTGACACTTACACAGAGATTGTAACAGATGAAGATTCTGATGGCTATGATACAGAGTGTGAAAACGACTGCAACGACAGCAATCCAAATGTATATCCTGGCGCACAAGAGATCTGTAATGATGTTGATGACAACTGTGATGGACAAGTAGATGAAGGACTTACAATCACCTGCAGTTCAAATAGTGATTGTGGAACAGATGGTTGTTTTGAAGGTACATATTATGAGTACACATGCAACAATCCAGGAACATGCCATTCAACCTGTGAAGTCACTGAGCATATAACAGATGAAGATTCTGACGGTTATGACACAGAGTGTGAAAACGACTGCAATGACAATGATGCAGATGTCTACCCGGGCGCACCAGAGTTGTGTGACAGCAAAGACAATGACTGTGACGGCGAAGTAGACGAAGACCTGACAATAGTATGCAGCAGCAATTCAGACTGCGGTACAGACGGTTGTTTTGAAGGCACCTATTATGAATACACATGTAACAATCCAGGCACATGTTATTCAACCTGTGAAGTTACAGAACACATAACAGATAATGATAATGATGGATATGACACAGAGTGTGAAAACGACTGCAACGACAACAACCCTGATGTATATCCAGGCGCAGATGAAATCTGCAATAATGTAGATGATGATTGTGACGGTACAGTAGACCAGATCACAGAATCATGTGGTGAAGGAGATTGTGCAGGCACAACAACATGCACCTCAGGACAGTGGAGTGATTGTTCCACATCAGGAGATGATTGTGGTGTATGTGCACAATGCAGTGCAGATGGAATATGCAGTTATGATGATACTCAGGATTCAGACTGTGCAGCCACAGTATGTAATGACGGCTGCGAAATATCAGACACAAACCCATTCACATTTGACTCTGCATCAGATGTTGAAAATGAGTGTACTGGGCTATTTGAGTGTTCACAATACAGCTGCGATTACACAAGCCAATGTAATATTGGTACATGTGGGGCAGAGTGTGAACAAGATAGTGATTGTCCTGAAAACTCATGTGAAGAAACTTATGAAGATTATTGTAATGGATTAAAACTAGTTGAATATGATTCTGACAACACACAGGACTCAACAATCATAAGATCGTCCTGTGACAACAGCTGTTTTTCAGATTGTACTTGTGAAGAGTGTTCTGTTGACTGTTCTGCACCATCTACCTCTGAGTACTGTGTACAAGGAGAGTGTGGAGCAGAGTGTGACTCAGATGATGACTGTGCAGCCACAGAATGCGAACAGGAAGACGGTTGTTACAGCGGCACATACAGAGACTATAGTGATGTAGAAAACACCTGCTTGGATGGCTGTGAATGTACCCAGAACACATGTGACACTTACACAGAGATTATAACAGATGAAGATTCTGATGGCTATGATACAGAGTGTGAAAACGACTGTGATGATAATGATGATACAGTCTACCCAGGCGCACAAGAACTGTGTGACAGCAAAGACAATGACTGTGACGGCGAAGTAGACGAAGACCTGACAATAGTATGCAGCAGCAATTCAGACTGCGGCACAGACGGTTGTGATGATGGAACATATTATGAATACACCTGCCACAATCCAGGAACATGTTATTCAACCTGTGAAGTCACAGAACATATAACAGATAATGATAATGATGGTTATGATACAGAATGTGAAAACGACTGTGATGATAATAATGCAGATGTGTATCCAGGAGCAGAAGAGACATGTAATGATGTTGATGACAACTGTGATGGACAAGTAGATGAGGGACTTACAATCACCTGCGGCTCAAACAGTGATTGTGGAACAGATGGTTGTTTTGAGGGAACTTATTATGCATACACTTGTTACAATGGAGGAACATGCCATTCTACTTGTGATGTTGAAGAATTTGTAACAGACAATGATAATGATGGCCACGATGTAGAGTGTGAGAACGACTGCAATGACAATGATGCAGATGTCTACCCAGGCGCACCAGAACTATGTGACAGCAAAGACAATGACTGTGACGGAGAAGTAGACGAAGATCTGGCAATAATATGCAGCAGCAATTCAGATTGCGGCACAGATGGTTGTTTTGAAGGTACATACTATGAATACACCTGTAACAATCCAGGCACATGTTATTCAACCTGTGAAGTTACAGAACACATAACAGATAATGATAATGATGGATATGACACAGAGTGTGAAAACGACTGCAACGACAACAACCCTGATGTATATCCAGGCGCAGATGAAATCTGCAATAATGTAGATGATGATTGTGACGGTACAGTAGACCAGATCACAGAATCATGTGGTGAAGGAGATTGTGCAGGCACAACAACATGCACCTCAGGACAGTGGAGTGATTGTTCCACATCAGGAGATGATTGTGGTGTATGTGCACAATGCAGTGCAGATGGAATATGCAGTTATGATGATACTCAGGATTCAGACTGTGCAGCCACAGTGTGCAACGACGGCTGCGAAATATCAGACACAAATCCATTCACATTTGACTCTGCCAACAATGTAG
>CAZQXW010000136.1:0-2622 GCA_964597365.1 uncultured Thermoplasmatales archaeon
GGGATATGGATGTGTGCAAGTGTGGTGAGTCGGGTATTGACCTGGAGGAGTGGTACCAGAGGAACTTTGGTTGTCCTGTTGAGATAAAAAGAGAAGAAATTAAAGATTGAGAAATTGTGGGACTGAATAAGAGTAAAGGGAATATGTATGGCTTCGTCACCCATACGAAAAACTATGTCAAAGGACGATGCCCGGTTGATTGCCAGTATTGTCACCCCGCTGGAACTAAGATTTTAATGTCTGATTACACTCACAAAAACATAGAAGACGTTTGTGAGGGCGATACCGTTATTGGTGTTAAGAAAAATCTTGGTGTGGGATTTTATAGATTTACGACGTCAAAGGTTTTAAGGACGTCTAAAAGAATTGCAAAGACCATAAAACTTTCAACCAATGATGGGGAGGTAATATGCACACCGGAGCATCCTCTTATGGGGTCAACTGAATTGCGCAACGGGACAGACTGGAAAGCAGCAAGGGCGTTTAGCCCATATGAAAACTTAAGACATGTTACAACACTATCAAGAGGTGCTTATTCCAAGGAGCACAAACTTGGTTACCTTAAGGGCGTAAGGGATGGAGATGGATGTGTTTTCAGATTCAAAAATAAGGAAGGCAAGTACTATAAAGGGTTTGAAATTGTTTGTGTTGATGAAGGGTTGCGCACAAAAATAAAAAATGACTTTTTAAATGTCTTAGGCATACCCTTGAGGGAGGGCGTAAAGAGAGGAAGTAAAAATGGGTGGGGGGTAGATTGTATTATGCTCCACACAAGGATAAGCAAAGATGTTGAAATGCTTGAGGCAAATACGTGCTTTAGACTCAACGCTTCTTTTGCAAGAGGATATATAGCAGGGATGCTTGATACAGATGGCTCTGTTGGCAAGGGTGGAATAATAAGAATTTCGCAATCAGAAACCGTTAATGCCGTAAAGTTCGAAAATATTCTTAAATGTTGCGATTTATTAAATATTGATTATGTTAAAGAGCCTAACGGCATTAGAATAAGGTCTACCTTCAAAACAAAACTTAGAATATTGTTTGAGTTTGGAGTATTCCATTCAGAAAAAAGCAAAAGACTGTTGATTGGCAATACATTAAAAGCCTGTCAACATAGCCAAATACAAAAAATAGAAGTAGGCAAACAAGTCGATACTGTTTATAATCTACAAACAGAATGTGAGAGCTTTGTGGCAAATGGGTTTGTTGTGCATAACTGCTATATGAAGCATTGGGGCGAACTTAAAAAGCCAAGACTTGACGAGTCAGAGTTAAATGAAGATATGGGCGAAGGAAAATTTATCTTTGTCGGTAGCTCGATTGACATGTGGCATGATGAGATCAATCCGGGATGGTTAGACAGGGTTATGCGGCATTTGCAGGAATATCCTCATAACACTTATTTACTGCAATCGAAAGTCCCGGCTAATTTTATTAAATGGATTGATACATTTCCTGAATTGTTTTGGTCGCTGGATATTATGTTTGCAACAACTATTGAGAGTAATATAGATCATAAAATATCAAAAGGACATTCGCCGTATGTGAGGGCTGAGGCTATGCGACATCTTGCTAACAGGGGCTACAAGACAATGGTAACTGTTGAGCCTGTATTGAGGTTTGATGTTGGCAGGTTTGTTGAACTGTTGGAATATACTAAGGCGACTAAGTACACGCTAGGGGCTGACAGCAAGGGGCATAAATTGCCAGAACCATCGGCAGAAGATATATATCTCTTAACGGATAAAATATCCTTCCACCAAAAGGCAAACCTTAAAAGATTATTAACTTAGACCAAATACAAGGTAGCACAAGCTATTTTAAAGCAAATTAAACAACCCTAAAGGAAAATATATTATGAACGCAAGAGTAAGAAAACTAACAGATGATTTCACTCCTTTCGAGATAACATTCGAGTTTAGAAGTGAAGAGCAGTACAGGGCTTTTAACAGGGCTATGAATTATTATACTTCGTCTATCCACCGAAGCAACAAGGTGGCTTCTCACATCATTAAACAGGAAGACCGCGACCTTGTGGACCTGTTTAAAGAGATTAAGACTATGTGGGAGCATGGGGCTTTACCCAAAAACGAATCCTATGGCTTAGCCGGGGTGGCGTCTTTAGACACAGTAGATGCCAGGAGAAACTTTAACGGCACCCCTGATGTACATGATGCCTATCTCAAGGGTATTATCGCTCCTAATGATGTTATAATGCTTAGAAATAGGGCCTACCGTGTTATTCTGGAAGGAGAGCATCTGCGGTTAGAGTCTTTGGATAAGCGGGATGATAAGGAGCCCCATAGGATAGATATTAGATTGGATAAGGAAGATATGGACTTAAAACAACAACCCTAAAGGCAAAAACCATACTACAAGAGAGAGAGAAGAAACAAAACAATGAAAAACCTTACCCTAATACAGCAGTTAGCACTCCTGGTATGTCCCAAGACCGATATAGAGTGCCTGAACTTAATGACTGAAGCTGTATGTCCTGAGAGGGGAAATACCTTTAAGGGAATAGCCTGTGATTAAGCGTGTGTTAAGTGCCCCTTGAGGGCTGTTTTAGGAAGAGATGGGTGTCTTTAGGAGCTGTTTTTAGGGAACATTGGGACGTATGGG
>CAZQXW010000137.1:0-2614 GCA_964597365.1 uncultured Thermoplasmatales archaeon
TGAATCTTATCTGGGCCCTGCCAGGAAAGCTTATCAGGGCATACTCAGTCATCTGATTGCCTGCAAAAAGGGTGGTAGAATAGTGCTATCCCCGGTTTGCGCCGTAGCTGGACTAGGCGGAAGTCCGTATCGAGATGGCAGTTTTGAGTATTATATAAATGAGAAAAGAAGGGATAATGATCCCAAAGCTGTGGGGCCCTTTATTATGGCCAGTTTGCTGTATGAAGCACTTTAATAGAACATTCAAGCTGTGGATTTAAACCAAATTGTCCACAATTAAGTGACCCTGTTCAAAGATTTTAATTTGGATTTTTAAATACAAGATGATCAAATGATACGAAGATTAAAGTTCAGAGATCTTTTCCCGCACCGGGTTCTGATCGGGTTGCTTCTGGCAGGCATATTGATAAGTGTTATGTGCTGTACAAATAAACTGCACAGGCACGACCTCCTGGAAATTGTAAAAGGCTATGCCGAAACGATGCTTGAATACGGGATTGACCAGGAAAAAGTTGTCATCAAATACGAAATGAACAATTGCATACATGAGAAAGGATACCGCAACAAACCATTAACCGATGAACAAAAAAAACAAAACAGGGACAAATCAAAAACAAGGGCAAAAGTAGAGCATGTATTCGGGTTTATGGAGCAAAGCATGAATGGGTTAGCAGTAAAATCAGTTGGTATTGCAAGGGCATCAGGCATAGTAGGCTTGATAAATCTGACATATAACTTGTTTCGATACGAACAAGTGATTAGGCTAAACATTATGCAGATAAATAATTGATATACAGATAAATATATATAGAATTTGATAAAAAAGTAGATTTTCAGATGCAAAATTGTAAAAAATATTGAAATGTTTGATATTGATTTTAGAACTCGCTAAATGGGTTCTGCGATTTTTTAAAATCAACATAAAAAAAATGAATTTTTAGAACCCACCCTAATAATATTATTATGAAAGCTAAGCTTATCTGGTTCAATATTTTTTTTATTTTTCAATTACAAATTAGTTATTCTCAAAAGTCAATGAATGGTTTTCATTATGGATTGCCGATATTGCCTGGGGTAACTGGTTTTGGGCTTGATTCTAAAGGCGGCAGTGGGGGCAAAATTATTAAAGTAACAAATTTAAATAAAGATGGAGAAGGCTCATTTACAAAAGCAATTAAGTCTAAAGGGAAAAGAATTATTGTATTTGAAGTTGCAGGAGTCATTGACCTTGAAAGAAACACCCTTGAAATTGTTAATCCATTTATAACAATTGCTGGTCAAACAGCCCCTTTCCCCGGCATTACAATAATACAAGGGGGAATAAAAATAAAAACCCATGATGTTATTATTCAACATATTAAAGTAAGGCCAGGTGAAGCAGGCCAGGAGAAAAAAAGCGGATGGCAGATAGATGGGATATCTACATATGGGGGAGTTTATAATGTTATTGTTGACCATTGTTCCCTTACCTGGGCAACCGATGAAAATTTATCAGCCTCGGGCCCAAGATTTGAAGGCGCAAATGTTGAAGAATGGAGAAAAAATACTTCACACAAAATACTATTCAGCAACTGTATTATTGCCGAGGGGTTAAGTAATTCAACACATAAAAGAGGCGAACATTCAAAAGGCTCACTTATACATGACAATACATCGGAAATATTAATATTTGGAAATTTATATGCTAATAATATGAAAAGGAATCCGATGTGTAAAGGAGGATCTCAAGTTACTATTTTAAATAATTTTATTTCTAATCCAGGGGAATTAGCCATTAGTTATAAGTTAGTTCAAAAAGAATGGACTGAGCATGAGTGGGTTACAGGCAAAATGGCAGCTATAGGAAATTTTATGGAATTTGGTAACGATACTAAAAGTACAGTTTCTGGAGGGAAATTTCGTGGCCCTGTTGAAGTTTTTTGGAAAGATAATATAATTAACTCGAAAACAGATGTAATTGAACTATCAGGGGAATATATTCCATTAGACAGCATTCCTTTTTGGCCGCAAGGCTTAGTCATTATGCCAGTTAATGAAGTTAAAAAATCGGTTTTAGAAAACGCAGGTGCTTTTCCCTGGGAAAGAGATGATATTGACAAACGCATAATTGCTGAAGCAGAAGCAGGTACCGGAAAAATTATTGACAGTGAAAAAGAAGTTGGCGGCTACCCTCTAATTAAACCTGTTTATAAAAAATTTATAGCTGAGGAATGGGATTTAAATACATTAACAAAAAAAAGCGGTTTTTTAATAAAATTAAAGTAGTGCCTGATGTGCACAACGGTTTTGAATATGTGATTTTTGCAGCCTGGAGCGAAGGAACAGTTTATAACAATGAAATTGATTTTGAAGCTTATGTTATAAAAACAATGCTTGAATTTAATAATCCTGCATATATTCAATTTATTGGGATTGATAAACTCAAAAAACAATGAAAAGTGGGGAAAAATTCTCCAATGAACAGGGACATAAAAAACATTCAAGCTGTGGATTTAAACCAAATTGTCCACAATTAAGTGACCCTGTTCAAAGATTTTAATTTGGATTTTTAAATACAAGATGATCAAATGATACGAAGATTACATTTCAGAAACCGATTCACGCACCGACTTCT